>JAZRJD010000011.1:0-12685 GCA_045645625.1 Alistipes sp. | reverse complement strand
TTTTTTTGTGCCTTTGGCAACAAAAAAAGGGTAAGCTACTTAATGCAAAATTCAAAATTCAGAATGCAAAATTACATATCGTCATTTCGTATTCTTATAAAAAAATCAAAATTCTCTCGTCTTTCGTCTTTCGTCTCTCGTCTTTTTTTCTTACCTTTGCGCAATTAGTATAAAATATAAGTAACGACTTAAAGTTATGCAAAAATCTATGACCGGCTTCGGTAAGGCCGAGGTCGTTGTAAATGGCAAGACAATTACGGCGGAGATTCGTTCGCTCAACTCCAAACAACTCGATTTGGGCATCAAAACCCCTGCCGCTTATCGTGAACTCGAAAACGAGATTCGTTCACTCGTGTCGAAGCGTGTGGTGCGTGGTAAGGTTGATTTGCTCGTTTCAGCGGTTTCAACCGAGGTCGCAACCGCTTCACGCATCGACAAACCCCTCTTCGCTGCCTACATCAAGCAGATGAACGAGGCGTTGGCATACGCAGGTGTAGAGGTTGATTACGAGGCGATTATCCCCGTTGTGATGAAGATGCCGAATGTCATTCAGGCGGACACTGCCGATGCCTCCGAGGAGGAGAAAAAGGCTGTTATGGCTGCCGTAGAGGGTGCTATCGACAAACTCGAAGCGTTCCGCAAGCAGGAGGGTGCGATTTTGATTGCCGACCTTTTGCGCCGAGTAGATTTGATTGAGCAGATGCGCAACGAGATTATCCCGTTCGAGGCGGCTCGTACCGAGGCGGTGCGTCAGCGTATCCGTGAGGGTATCGAGAAATTGGGTGTAGAGGTTGATAACAACCGCTTGGAGCAGGAGATGATTTTCTACATCGAGAAACTCGACATCACCGAGGAGAAGGTGCGACTCGAAAACCACTGCAAATACTTCCGCGAGGTGGCTCACAACGAGGAGCAGGCTGGTCGCAAACTCGGTTTTATCGCACAGGAGATGGGGCGTGAAATCAACACCACCGGCTCGAAAGCCAACCAGCACGATATTCAGAAGTTGGTCGTAAAGATGAAGGACGAGTTAGAGAAGATTAAGGAGCAAGTACTTAATATCTTGTAGAAGCAGCGAGACGGTTTTTATCATTTATCACTTTTTATCATCTTTTTACACCCCTGATAAAAGTGATAAAAATGATAAATTTGATAAAAAACTACTCACTACTAACTAAATTAGAGTATGGAAGGTAAACTTATTATATTTTCAGCACCGAGTGGCTCGGGTAAGACAACAATTGTAAGAGAACTATTGAAGCACTATCCGCAGTTCGAGTTCTCGATTTCGGCAACATCGCGCGCTCCGCGTGGCGTAGAGCAGAATGGGGTAGACTACTACTTTCTTACACAGGAGGAGTTCGCCGAGAAGGTTGCATCGGATAGTTTTGTAGAGTGGGAGGAGGTATATGCAGGTACCTGCTACGGCACTCTCAAAAGCGAGATGGAGCGCATCTGGTCGAAGGGTAATGTAATTATCTTCGATGTAGATGTGATGGGAGGTATCAACCTCAAACGCATCTTCGGCGATAAGGCTTGCTCAATCTTTATTATGCCGCCTTCAATTGCCGAGTTGCAGAAGCGTTTGGAAGGTCGTGGTACCGATGCACCAGAGGTTATAGCCAAGCGAGTAGCAAAGGCGGAGTTCGAGATATCGAAGGCTGACCATTTCGACCACCAAGTCGTAAATGATGACCTCGCCACTGCCGTAGCCGATACTCGTAAGATAATCGATTGCTTCTTGGCAGAGTAGATTTATCATTTTTATCATTTTTATCATTTTTATCACTTTTACAGGGGTGATAAAAAATTGATAAATTGATAAAAAGTGTAAAAAACTAATTTTGCATTTATGAAGCGTGTAACACTATACTTCGGCTCGTTCAACCCAATCCACAAGGGGCATATCGCCCTCGCAGAGTGGGTGGTGGAGCAGGGGCTGTGCGATGAGTTGATATTTATCGTGTCGCCCCAAAACCCATTGAAGGAGCAGGGCGACTTGGCTCCCGAATTTTCGCGCTACGAGATGTGCGAAATGGCTTGTGCAGCATCTCGCTACCCCGAAAAGATAAAGGTCTCGGCGGTGGAGTTTGTGTTGGAGAAGCCCTCATACACGATAAACACGCTGCGCTATCTGCAAGAGAATTTCGGCTCGGAGATGCAATTCTCGATACTGCTCGGAGCAGACAATATCGAGTGCTTCGACAAGTGGCGTGAGTATGAGGAGATTTTGCGCGACTATCCACTATTGGTCTATCCGCGTGAGGGCTATTCGGTCGAGAAGTTTGCCGACAAGATAACATTTTTGAACGATGCACCGTTGTTCGATTTTGCTGCTACGGATATTCGCAAGGCGGTCGCTGCGGGCGAGAATTTCACCGACAAGGTTTGCCCTGCGGTGGCTAAATATATAATACAGAATAAGTTGTACAAGTAATATGGAAAGATTAAAAATAGCACTTTTGGCAGGTGGCGACTCCTCGGAGCGTGAGATTGCACTCAATAGCGCACACCAAATTAGCGAGGCTCTCGACCGCGAGAAGTACGATGTAAAGGTTATAGACCTGCACCATCGCAGTTGGGCTTACACTGCGCCAAATGGCAAGAGATACGAGGTTGATAAGAACGACTTTTCGCTCACGGTGGAGGGGGAGCGCACCGAGTTTGAGTATGCACTGATAATCATTCACGGCACACCGGGTGAAGATGGCAAGTTGCAGGGCTACTTGGATATGATGGGTATCCCGTATTCGTCGTGTTCGCAGGTCAGCTCGACCATAACTTTCGACAAGGTTTCGACCAAGCGTGCAGTGGCAGAGCGAGGGATAAATGTCGCACGAGAGGTCTTTCTGCATCGTGGAGAGCCGTACTCAGCAGAGGCTATTGCCGAGGAGTTGGGATTACCGTTGTTTGTGAAGCCTAACGCCAGCGGTTCAAGTTTTGGCGTAACGAGAGTTACCGAGGTCGAGCAGATTGAGGAGGCTGTTACTCTTGCTTTTACCGAGAGTGAGGAGGTCTTGATTGAGGAGTGCATCACAGGTCGCGAGTTCGGCTGTGGTGTGCTTATTACAAAGAATAAGACGCTCGTTTTGCCGATTACGGAGATTGTATCAAAGAAGGCTTTTTTCGACTACGAGGCGAAATACACCGAGGGTATGAGCGACGAGATTACCCCTGCGCCAATCTCGGAGGAGTGGAGCGAGATGATTGCTCACGATGCAGTCGAGGCGTACAAGGCGTGTCGTTGTCGTGGCATTGTCCGCATCGACTTTATCGTTACCGAGGAGGGCAAGGCATACCTTATTGAGGTAAACTCTATACCCGGAATGTCGAGTGGCAGCATTGTTCCAAAGCAGGCCCGCACCGCAGGCATCTCGCTCGGAGAGCTGTATGATTTGGTAATTGAAGATACAAAGCGATGATTGAGATTGAAGGCAAAATAGTTAGTGCCGACCTGTTGAGAGAGAAGTTTGCGTGCGATTTGTCGCAGTGCAAGGGGGCGTGTTGCATCGAGGGTGATGCGGGGGCTCCACTCGAAATCGAAGAGGTCGATATCCTCGAAGAGGAGTACGAAAACTACAAGCCCTATATGACACCCGAAGGCATTAAAGCCGTTGAGAAGCAGGGTTTTATGGTCGTTGATGTGGAGGGCGACTACACCACGCCGCTTATCAACGGTGGCGAGTGCGCCTTTACCTGCTACGATGAGAATGGCGTGGCATTGTGCGCCATCGATAAGGCTTTTCGTGAGGGTAAATGCTCCTTCCAAAAACCCATATCGTGCCACCTCTACCCAATTCGTGTGCTGAAATTCCGCAACGGCGGCGAAGGGTTGAACTACCACCGCTGGTATATTTGCAAGTCGGCTTGCGAGAATGGTTGCAAACTCGGCATACCAGTATATAAGGGTCTGCGTGAGCCTATTATCCGCAAGTGGGGCGAGGAGTTTTACAAAGCATTAGAAGCAGCGGAGGAGTTGCTACGCAACCATAATTGAGAATTGAGAATGGATAATTGAGAATTAAAGGAATTTTTATATTTAATAATTTAATTTTAACATTAAACTCAAAAACGATTTATCGTTTTTACCATAATTGTCAATTCTCAATTTTCAATTGTCAATTAAATAAAGATTACTATGAAACGATTACTTACCATACTATTTACTTGGGTTGGTGTTACGACAATCTTTGCCAATCCGTTGGATTCGCTCACTATTAAGCCTATCGAAAAGTTGCAGTCGGCGATTGTGGTCGATACACTGCCGACAGCAGATAAGAGTCTCTCGATTGTGCTATTCAACGACAATTCGTGGCGTTATATCCGCACCGCAGAGATTGAGGCGGACTCTACGGCTTTTACTCGCTGTTGGAGCACCGAGAAGATTTCGCCCTATCGTGACTCGGTGGCGTTATCACAAATTCCGAACACTGTGCCAATTCGATTGGTCGATTCTCTGCGCTCGTATCGTTATCCGATTAAGGGGCGCATCACATCGCGCTACGGCTTGCGCCGCAGGGTAAATCACAACGGCATCGACATCGCATTGAAGGTGGGCGACACTATCTGCTCAACTTTTAATGGTGTAGTGCGCTTCTCGAAGGCGACCGAAACGGGCTATGGAACGCTCGTGATTATCCGCCACGACAACGGCATCGAAACCTACCACGGACACCTCTCCAAGCGATTGGTCGAGGCTGGGGATAGGGTAGTGGCAGGTCAGCCGATTGCCCTTGGTGGCAATTCGGGACGCAGTACGGGACCGCACCTCCACTTCGAGTGCCGCTATATGGGACAGTCGTTTGACCCTGAGCGTCTTATCAACTTCGCTACGGGCGATTTGCGCCGTGAGGAGTTACTGCTCAAACGCTCCTATTTCAGCATTTACTCGAAGTATGAGCAGGATTGGAATGGCGAGAAGGTACTTGCTGATGCCGATAAAAAGGAGGCGGAGATATCGGCAGAGCGCAGATACTACAAGGTGCGTAGTGGCGACTACCTCGGACTTATCGCCAAACGCAACTATACTACTGTATCGGCAATTTGCCGATTGAACGGTATAAGAGCGGATGCAGTATTGCCTATTGGCAAGGTTCTGAGAGTAAAGTAAAGAGTTAGTTAGCAATGGCTATTGGTGCAAAAATAAGGGAGTTACACGCATCGCTACCGCAGGGAGTAACGCTTGTTGCGGTGTCAAAATTCCACCCCGCAGAAGCCATAAAAGAGGCATACGAGGCGGGGCAACGCATCTTTGGCGAGAGCCGTGTGCAGGAGTTGCTCGTAAAGCACGAATCGTTACCGAAAGATATTGAGTGGCAGATGATTGGACACTTGCAGACCAACAAAGTGCGACAGATTGTGCCGTTCGTTTCGCTCATTCAGTCGGTGGACAGCGTGCGCCTTACGGAGTGCATCAACCGCGAGGCGGAGCGCATCGGCAGGGTGGTCGATATTCTGCTCGAAATACATCTTGCGCAGGAGGAGAGCAAGACGGGCTGGGCGTACCCCGAACTCGTAACATTTTTGCAGAGCGAGGATTTCAAACGCCTGAAAAACATTCGCGTTCGTGGCGTTATGGGTATGGCGACAAACACCAATGACGAGGCGATTATTCGTGCTGACTTTGAGCAACTTGCAACCCACTATAACGAGCTAAAACCGTGCTTTGGAGAGGAGTTTGATACCCTCTCGATGGGAATGTCCGATGACTACGAATTGGCGGTCGAGTGTGGCTCTACGATGGTGCGTATAGGCTCCTCGATTTTTGGAAGCAGAATTTACTAACAACTTAAAATACAAAACAATATGAAAAAAATCACATTAACATTGGCGATGTTGGCAGTATACCTTTCGGCGGTTGCCGGCTCTTATGTTCCTCGCGAGGGGGAGATTAAATTTAAGATGTTGCAGTCCACCAAGCACAAGCCGTTGCACGAGGTGCGCAACACCCCATTCTCGCATCACTACTACTCGTTGCACAAGCCTATCGACCTCGATGCAGCAAAGCCATCGCACGACTACCTCGGTATTGGTGTTTCGATGACCGATGCTGCTTGCTGGTTACTCTCGCAGGTTGATGTCGAGGCTCGTCACAAGTTCCTCAAACATGTCTTTACGAAGCGCGGTCTTAATATGTCGATTATCCGCCTTAACTGCGGCGCAAGCGACTATGCAACAGAACTCTACAACTACAATGAGACCAAGGGAGATGTGAAGATGAAGAACTTCTCGGTGGCACGCGATGAGGCGTATATGATACCTATCATCAAGCAGGTTTACGACTATTGCCCCGATGTCTTTACATTCTCTTCGGTATGGAGTATGCCGGGTTGGATGAAGGATAATGGTCAGATGTGCGGTGGCAAGTTGCTTGATGAGTATATGCCTGCATTTGCAAACTATTGGGCTGCCTACATCAAGGCTTACAAGGAGCGCGGAATAAAGATTGATGCCGTAACCGTACAGAACGAGCCAAGCACCGACCAGCGCGGAGGTTGCCCTGCAACCCTCGTATCGCCACAGCAGGAGATTGCCCTCGCGGGAAAGTATATGCCACAGGCATTTAAGGCTGCCGGCTTGGATACCAAAATCTGGGTTTGGGACCACGACTATGTAGGCTACGAGCGCGTAGTGGAGGTATTGGCAGACAAGAGGGTAAGGCGCAATATGGACGCTGTGGCTTGGCACCCATATAGCGGCAAACCCGAGATGATGCAAGAGGTGCGCAAGGCATACCCGGGTGTAAAGATGCACCTTACCGAGCGCGGACCTTCGTATGCAATGAAGAAGGAGCAGGACGAGAAGTGGTGGGCAGACTACATCTTCGGAGCGTTGAACAACGGTTGTTCGTCATTCTCTTCGTGGAACTTGGTACTCGACGACAATGGTGGTCCAAATGTTGGTCGCCACCCATGCGCAGGTCTCTATACCGTTGATATCGAGAACAATACATTTGTTGAGAGTTCGCAGGTGCGCCTCTTTAAGCATTTCAGCCCTTATGTAAAGCGTGGCGCAAAGATTCTCTCAATCGACCAGCCTGACGAGAATATGATTGCTATCGCCTTCCAAAACCCTGAGGGGGATTATGTTGTGTGCGTTGCTGCGGGCGACAAACCGACAAAGCGACAGACCGTACAGTTGAAATTCAAGAATCAGTATATGATGTTGAGCCTTCCAATGGATACTTGGTCGGTAACAACCGTATTGATTGAGAAATAATTGCAGAGATAGATGAAGAGAACTCTTTTAGTACTTGCACTCTTGGTTGGCACGGCAACAGCATTTGCCTGCACCAACTTTATCGTTACGAAAGGTGCATCGACCGATGGCTCGGTGATGATCACCTACGCAGCCGATTCGCACCAACTCTATGGCGCACTCTACAAGCATAACGGCGGAAAGCAGAGGTCGAAGATGCTTGCCGTAAACGAGTGGGATACAGGTCGTTATCTCGGACTTATCGAGCAGGTGCCTGTAACCTATTCGACCGTAGGCAATATGAACGAACACTCGCTTATCATCACCGAGACGACCTATGGTGGTCGCGCAGAGTTGGAGGATAAGCACGGTATTATGGACTACGGTTCTTTGATTTACATCGCCCTGCAACGCGCAAAGACCGCGCGTGAGGCTATTGCCGTAATTGCCGAATTGGCAAACAAATATGGCTACGCATCTTCGGGCGAGTCATTCTCGATTGCCGACAAGAACGAGGCGTGGATTATGGAGTTAATCGGCAAAGGCTCGAAACTCGATGCGAAGGGCAATAATCTCCGTAAGGGTATTGTATGGGTAGCACGCCGTATTCCTGACGGATATGTATCGGGACATGCCAATCAGGCGCGTATCTCGACATTCCCTCTCAACGACAAAGAGAACTGTCTCTACTCGGAGGATGTGATTTCGTTCGCTCGTGAGATGGGCTACTTCAACGGCAAGGATGAGGAGTTTTCGTTCTGCGATGCCTACGCCCCTGCCGACTTCGGAGCGTTGCGTGGTTGCGAGGCGCGTGTTTGGGCATTCTTCCGCACCGTTGCCGAGGGTATGGATCAATATACCGACTACGCAATGGGATACAACCCGAAGAACCGTATGCCGTTGTGGGTTAAGCCTACGCAGAAGGTCTCGCCAAAGCAGGTTTTCGATGCTATGCGCGACCACTACGAGGGTACTCCGATGGATATGACCACCGACATAGGTGCAGGTGGCAATGCCTGTCCTTATCGTTGGCGACCAATGTATTTCAAGGTCGATGGAGTAGAGTACTGCAACGAACGAGCAACCGCCACGCAGCAGACCGGATTTTGGCTCTGTGGTCAGGCTCGTGAGGGCAAGACGGGTATCCTTTGGTTTGGCACTGACGATGCTGCGACATCGCCTCTGACACCTATATATTGTAATACTACCGAGGTGCCGTGGTGCCTTTCAGAGGAGAATGGCTCGATGTTGCACTATTCGTCAACATCGATGTTCTGGGTAACAAACCGCATCGCAAACTTCGCTTACCTGCGTTACGACACCATCGGCAAGCGCGTGCGTGAGGAGGTCGATAAGTGGGAAAACACGAAGTTGACAGAGGTCGCAAAGGTCGATGCAAAGGTTGCTTCGCTCTCGACAAAAAAGGCTCAAAAGTTGCTTACAGACTACTCAACAGTTACTGCACAGGCGTTGTTCGAGAAGTGGGATTCGCTCGTCAAGTACCTGCTCGTCAAGTACATAGACGGCAACACCAAAGCCGAGAACGAGAAGGGATTTATCGACAACGGAAACGGTCGCAATATCCCCGACAAGATTGAGCAGTCGGGCTACTCGGAGAAGTGGAAGAGAGCCGTTGCAGCAGATAATGGCGAGGTGCTGAAAGTAATCAACTACTAAACAGAAAACTAATTTTGCATTTTGAATTTATCGATTATGTACGATTTAATAGTTATAGGTGGCGGTCCTGCAGGATATGTGGGAGCTGTTCGCGCCGCAGAGTTAGGCGGTAAGGTCGCGCTTGTGGAGCGTGCGGAGTTGGGCGGAACATGCCTTAATTGGGGCTGTATCCCCACAAAAGCGTTGCTCAAAAGTGCGCAGGTGTACCACTATTGCCGCAATGCCAAGTCATTTGGCGTTGCCGTAGAGGGCGAGGTAAAGCCCGATTTGAGGGCTATGGTAGCCCGTTCGCGACAGGTGGCAACAACCACAGGTCGAGGTGTCGAGATGCTGCTCAAAAAGAGTGGCGTAGAGGTTATTACAGGCTCGGCAACGCTTGTCTCGGCTCACGAGGTTAAGGTCGGAGATGCAACCTACGAGGCAAAAAATATCCTCCTCGCTACGGGTGCTTCGCCACGCGAGGTGCCTTCGATACCTATCGACCACGAGTTTGTCCTCTCCTCGCGCGATGCTTTGGTGTTGGAGGAGTTGCCCGAAACAATGGTCGTGGTGGGCAGCGGTGCTATCGGTAGCGAATTTGCCTTCCTCTACGCCTCGTTGGGCGTTAAGGTTACGGTGGTGGAGTATCTGCCACAATTTATGCCACTGCTCGATGCGGAGGTGTCGGCAGCAGCCGAGCGTGCATTCCGCCGTCAGCGCATAACGGTAATGACCAACACCGCAGTAAAGGGCGTTTCGGTGGTCGAGGGCAAGTGCATTGTCGAGGTGGAGCAGAAGGGCGAAACGAAACAAATCGTTGCCGATAAGGTACTCTCGGCGGTAGGTATTAAGTCCAATATCGAAGGACTCGGTTTAGATAAAGCAGGAGTTCAGGTAGAGCGAGATAAGATAGTGGTTAATAGCGACTTCCAAACATCTATTTCGTCTATATTTGCAGTGGGCGACATTATCGCTTCGCCTGCATTGGCGCATATCGCATCGGCGGAGGCGGTGAACTGCGTGGAGCGCATCTTCGGTGCTAATCCTCCGCAGATTGACTACTCGCTTACCCCTGCCTGCATCTTCACAACGCCTGAGATTGCATCGGTGGGTTTGACCGAGGAGCAGGCGCAAAAGCAGGGCTTGGAGTATAAGGTTGCTCGTTACAACTTTGCATCTTCGGGTAAGGCGGCAGCGGCAGGTGACCGTGACGGCTTTGTGAAGTTGATTTTCGATGCCGACAACAAACTGCGTGGTGCGCACATCATAGGTGCAAATGTGGTAGAGATGTTGGGCGAGCCTTCGGTTGCGATGACACTCGGTGCTACGGCTGCGGACTTGGCGCGTACAATCCACGCACACCCTTCGCTCTACGAGGGAATCTACGAAGCCGCTAAAAGCATAGAGATAGAGAAGTAAACGATGCGCTATTTCATTGAATTACAATACGATGGCGGCGCCTACTGCGGCTGGCAACGGCAACCCGAACAGCCTACGGTGCAGGGTACGATAGAGGAGGCTCTATCGAAGTTGTTGCGCAAACCCACCGAGATAGTGGGTGCTGGGCGTACGGATACGGGCGTAAATGCCTCGTTCTATGTCGCTCATCTCGACACTACCGAGGAGATTGATTGCGACCACATAGCCTACAAACTCAATGCTATGCTGCCGCAAGATATCGCTATCAAGCGCATATATAGGGTAGCAGAGACGCTTCACGCACGCTTCGATGCCAAGGAGCGTGAATATACATATTTCATATCGCCCGTAAAGGCTCCATTTCGCAGACACTCGGCTTGGATATACTATATATCATTAGATATAGAGAAGATGAACGAGGCTGCGAAGGTGTTGCTCACGACCAGCGACTTCACCACATTCGCAAAGTTAAACTCTAATAATAAGACAAATATATGTAGAGTTACGCATGCGGAGTGGGTAGTGGAGAGCGATGGTACTCTGCGCTTTACCATTCGTGCAGATAGGTTTCTGCGTAATATGGTGCGTGCGATTGTGGGCACACTCGTAGATGTCGGTAGAGGTAGATATTCGGTCGAGGAGTTTGCCAAAATCGTAGCCTCACGCGACCTCTCACGAGCAAGTAGTGGAGCACCTCCGCAGGGGCTATTTTTGAGCAATGTTAAGTATAAAGGGCAAATGCAATAGCATTTGTCTTTTATTTTTCACATAAAATGGTTATCTTTGCGAGTTAAACCATTCAAAGCACGAAAGAATTATGAAAGTTGCAATTATTGGCTACGGCAAGATGGGACACGAGATTGAGCAGGTATTGCTCGGTCGTGGTCACTCCGTAGCACTCATTATAGACCAAGACAACGCCCACGACCTCTGCGCCGAGAAGTTGGCAGGGGTAGATGTGGCAATCGAATTTACCACCCCTGCAACAGCCTACACGAATGTTCGCACCTGCATTGAGTGCGGAACTCCTGTTGTCAGCGGAACTACGGGTTGGCACGACAAGTTAGAGGAGTTGCAGGCGTTGTGCCGTGAGAAGAACTCGACCATGATTTGGTCATCGAACTACTCGTTGGGCGTGAATATCACCTTCCGACTCAATCGCTACTTGGCGGAGTTGATGAATCGCTTTGATGCGTACGATGTCGCTATCGAGGAGATTCACCACACGCAGAAGAAAGATGCTCCGAGTGGCACTGCAATATCGTTGGCAAACGATATTCTCGCGCGTGTGGAGCGCAAGAATGAGTGGGTAAACGAGCCTACAACCGCTACGGAGGCTATCGAGATAACATCGTTACGCGAGGGTACCGTACCGGGTACTCATACGGTAACCTACACCTCCGAAGATGATAAAATCGAGATTAAGCACACACTCTTTTCGCGCCGTGCCTTGGCTCTCGGTGCGGTAGTTGCTGCGGAGTTTGTAGCACCAAAGAAGGGAGTATTTACGATTGACGACCTCTTCGAATAGACGAGAGACGAGAGAAAAATAATTCTCAATTCTTAATTTTTAATTCTTAATTTGAAAAATGAAGTTTTTCAAGAATCGCTGGTTTAAGTTTTCGATTGCCAGCATCGTATACATCCTTTTGTTCGTAGTATGGACAGGCAATCTGTGGCTTCTGCTCGGATTGCCGCTAATCTACGACTACTTTATTTCGCGCCTTGTATATCGCTACATAGGCAAGAAGAACGATGCCCTGCGCGAGAAATATCCACTCTACAACAGCATCTACGGTTGGATTGACGCTATTGTGTGGGCTACGGTGGTGGCACACTTGGTGCATCTCTTCATCTTCCAGTTGTATGTAGTGCCGACCTCCTCGATGGAGAAGACCATTCTTATCGGCGACTACCTCTATGTGAGCAAGTTGTCGTATGGTCCGCAGGTGCCTAATACCCCTGTGGCGATGCCGTTTGTCTACAACACAATGCCATTCTCGACCACCAAGAAGTCCTACTCGGAGTGCGTGAAGTGGGACTATCATCGTCTGCGTGGCTGCGGTAAGGTCGAGCGCGAGGATGTCGTAGTCTTCAACTTCCCTGCGGGCGATACTGTGCTGCTCGAAAATCAGGCAGTAACCTACTACGATGTGCTGCGCGAGTATCAGTCGGCACTCGGCAAGGAGCAGGGTAGAGAGCAACTCCACAACGACTACACCGTTATCGCACGCCCTGTCGATAAGCGAGAGAACTACATCAAGCGTTGCGTGGCGGTGGCTGGCGACACGCTCCAAATCGTAAATACCGAACTCTTCATTAATGGCGAGAAGCAACCTGCCTGCGAGGAGCGTCAGCATATCTACTTCGTAAAGACGACTGCGCCATTATCGGACTACGCCTTTGCAAACCT
>JAZRJD010000010.1:0-6952 GCA_045645625.1 Alistipes sp. | reverse complement strand
CTTTACAAGTGGCGTAGCTCCCGCCACCTTCACAAAACCGTATCTGTTGTTCATATCTCTTGGTTTGAAAATCGTTCTGATTGGTAAGTTTTGCACCTTTCTACCCTTATTACTACATAATCTCAATAGAGGTTATTGGTGATGGGTTACGCTGGAAGTTCCGTCAATTGTCAATTTATCCTCAATTAATAATTTAATTATTAATCTTGTAAATCGCTACGCTTGTAGGCTTCATCGTAAAAGTGTGTCCCTCCTTCGAGGTCTTGCACTTTGCGAGTTTGGCGTTGTTACCATATACCCACTCCGCCTTTTTGCCAAGAGGTGCAATCGTGCCCTCAACCTCGCGGTCAGCAGGGTTGAATACCACAACATACTTCTCATCGCCCAAGGTGCGCGAGTAGATCATAGGGTACGGATTGTCCAAATCGCCAACATATTTCCACTCGCCCTCTACGCCGAGTGCAGGTGTTGCAGCACGCAGAGCCAACAAACCCTTTACATACGAGAGCACCGAATTAGGGTCATTCTCCTGCTCGGCAACATTCGGGAACTTTGGTGCATTATCGACAGGCAGATAGAGTTTTTTCGCCTTTGTAGTCTCCGAGAAACCAGCATTGCGCTCGGTATTCCACTGCATAGGAGTACGGCATGTAGAGCGATTTCGTCCACCTGCACTGCCCTCCTTGCCCGGTGCATATTCGAGGTTGCGCATACCAATCTCCTCGCCATAATACACGATTGGAGGGGTAGGGAGCGTGAGGAAGAAAGTGATGGTTACCTTCTGCTCCTCAGGTGTCGAACGATTCATTCGTGTCAATCGCCAAATATCGTGGCTACATGTAGGCATCGAAGCATAACCTCCCACATTGCGATAGGTTTCGTATATAGATGTATATATCTCAATCGGCTTGCGAATCTTGCCATCGCCCTTGCCGTTAAAGTAGCAGGTTGTAGGGTTCATCTTGTCATCGGTCTCGCAAAACAATGGACGATAGACCTTGCCACCAATGCCATTGTGTATAAGGAGGTCGATATTGAAGCCTGCCGAGAGCGACTGCTGAGGGTCTGACCACTCCGACAACATAATGTTGTTAGGATACTTGGCATTGTACCACTCGAAAATCTCTCTCCACAAGCGTTGTACTCCATCGCGATTCTCGTTGTCGCCCTTAACTAACGACTGTGCCATATCCACGCGGAAACCATCGGCTCCCATATCGCACCAGTAGGCGATAATCTTCTTCAACTCCTCGCGTACAGCCTTTGGACCCTCGGCATCGTAGCCCTGCTCCCAACTATTCGCTGGGTTAGGATTGTAGTAACCGTAGTTCAATGCTGGCTGAATATCGAAGAAGTTTTTGAGATAGTAGCCGTTGCGTGGGTGGTTGTTGGCAACGAACTTACGATCTGGCTTCTCCATATCCTGACCTTCGGTCCAGATATAGTAGTCGGAGTATTGGTTGCGCTCAGCCTTCAATGACTCCTGAAACCAAGGGTGCTTGTCCGATGTGTGTCCTGCCACGAGGTCGAGCAATACCTTAATCCCCTTTGCGTGTGCATCGTCAAGGAGAGCCTTCAAATCCTCGTTTGTGCCAAAGCGAGGGTCAACCTTGTAGTAGTCGATAATGTCGTAGCCTCCATCTTCCCAACCACTTACAAAGCAGGGTGAAAGCCAGATGCAGTTAAAACCTACGCTCTTGATGTAGTTCAACTTTGAACGAATACCGTTCAAATCGCCTATGCCATCGCCATTAGAGTCCATATAGGTCAATGGGTAGATGTGGTAGATTGCACCATTTTTTAGCCACTCTGGTTGCTCCTTTGCTGAAAGTGTCAATGTTGCAAAAAGTGTCGCAATGATAAGAAAAAATCGCTGTTTCATAGTGTTAATTATTTATGTGTTAAACTATTGAGATTTATTAAGTTATTTAGACCATAATTTGCAAAGATTGATAATAACCTTTACCGCCTTCTCCATTGAGTCGAGCGAGCAGTACTCGAATTTGCCGTGGAAATTCATGCCGCCAGCAAAAATGTTTGGACAAGGCAAGCCCATAAACGAGAGGCGAGCGCCATCGGTGCCCCCACGAATAGGTTTTACGATAGGAGTTACATCTGCCTCGTACATCGCCTCCTTTGCCAACTCAATAACCTGCGGGTGTGGCTCGACCTGCTTGCGCATATTGTAGTATTGGTCTTTGAGGGTGAGCTTCAACACCCCCTCGCCATACTTGTTGTTGAGGATACCCACGATATTGTGCATCCACACCTTCTTAGCCTCGAACTTGTCGGCATCGTGGTCGCGGATAATGTACGACACCTGCGCCTCCTCGACTGTACCATTGAAGCCCACGCAGTGGTAGAAACCCTCATAGCCCTCGGTATATTGTGGTCGCTCCACCGCAGGAACGAGCGAGTTCAACTCGCAAGCGACATCGATGGCGTTTATCATCTTGTTCTTGGCATATCCGGGGTGAACATTGCGACCTTGAATAGCGATTTTTGCCGATGCAGCGTTGAAGTTCTCATACTCCAACTCGCCCTCGTAGCCGCCGTCCATCGTGTAGGCGAAGTCTGCGCCAAACGCCTTTACATCGAAGAAATCTACACCTCGACCAATCTCCTCGTCGGGGGTAAAGCCGATGCGAATCTTGCCATGCTCCACCTCGGGGTGCGACATCAGATACTCCGCAGCGGTCATAATCTCCGCCACGCCTGCTTTATCGTCTGCGCCGAGGAGCGTTGTGCCGTCAGTGTGGATAAGGGTGTGACCGACAAAGCGGCTCAACTCTGGAAACTCCGAAACTTTCATCGTAAGTGACGGATTAAGAACAATGTCCTTACCGTCATATTCCTCGATAATGCGAGGGCGCACATCTTTGCCACTCATATCGGGTGATGTATCGACATGGGCGAGAAAGCCAATCACAGGGGCATTCTCCTTGCCTTTCGATGCAGGGATAGTACCCATAGCGTAGCCATACTTGTCAATCGTTACATCCTCCAAGCCGAGGGCTTTCATCTCCTCGACCAAGAGGTTTAACAAATCCCACTCCTTCGCTGACGAAGGGAATGTTTCGCTATTCTCGTCTGATTGCGTGTCGATAGCGACATATTTTAAGAACCTATCTTTTAACTCCATATCTCCGATTTTGAATGTATGTAATTTTTAATTCTCAATTCTCAATTCTCAATTCTCAATTTGAATGTTACTCCTCCTTCTTCGCCTTCAAAGTGTGAACGGTAAAATATACCGCCAGCGCAATATACATCGCCAAAGCCAACCACTCGGCTGCGCTCGATGCTGCCCACTCGGTCATATACAAATCAACGCCCACAAACTTCAAAACGGCTGCCACAACGCCCATCAATGCGCCACCTGCGATAAAGCCCGATGCGAGGAGCGTACCTCGGTCGAAGCGAGCCTTATTCAACGCCTCGTCCTTCGAACGATTTGAAACAAACCAAGCGATTGCACCACCCACAACGAGCGGAGCATTCAAAGACATTGGGATAAACATTCCGAGCGAGAATGCCAACGCTGGTACGCCAATCCAATTCAGCACAAGTGCCAACACCGCACCTGCGAAGTAGAGAATCCATGGTGTTTCGCCACCCTCCATCAACGGCTTGATAACTGCCGCCATAGCGTTTGCCTGTGGTGCTGTCAGAGCGTTTTCGCCCACAAAGCCGTAGGTCTTGTTGAGGATTATCATCACACCCGCAACGGTTGCAGCCGATACGAATGTACCGAGGAACTTCCACTTCTCCTGTGTGCGTGGGGTAGTGCCGAGCCAATAGCCGATTTTGAGGTCAGTGATAAAACCTCCCGCCATTGACAATGCGGTGCAGACTACACCTCCGATAATCAACGCTGCGGTCATTCCCTTTTCGCCCTCCAAACCAATCGAAACCAGAACGAGCGATGATAAAATCAGAGTCATCAGTGTCATGCCCGATACGGGGTTTGTACCCACGATAGCGATTGCGTTAGCGGCTACCGTAGTGAACAAGAATGCGATAACAAAGACAATCAGCAGTGCAATGATGGTGTGGAACCAGTTGCCCAAAACTCCAAACTGGAAGAATACAACCGTTGCGACCAACACGGCGATAATAACCGAGAGGATAACCTTCATCGATATATCGCGCTGTGTACGCTCAACCACGCCTTCGCTCTTCTTGCCACCCAACTCCTTAAACGCCAAGCCGACAGCCTGTTTGATGATGCCTGCTTGCTTGATAATGCCGATAAGTCCTGCCATTGCAATACCGCCAATGCCGATAGGACGACCGTATGCTTGGAACAACTGCATTGCGCTCATCTCTGCCGCCTCTGCCGATGCGTAGCCCACAAGCGGAACAATCACAAACCATACAAGGCACGAGCCGGCGGTGATAATTACGGCATATTTCAGACCGATGATATATCCCAAGCCGAGCAGAGTTGCGCCCGTATTCATCGAGAACTCGACCTTAAATTTATCTGCTACGGCAACGCCCCAAGCCATCATCTTGGTAGAGATATTCTCCGCCCAAGCACCGAATGACGATACGGCAAAGTCGTATAATCCGCCCAAGACACCTGCAATGGCGAGTAACTTGGTCTGCTTGCCACCCTTCTCGCCCGACACGAGGACCTCGGTGGTTGCTGTTGCCTCCGGGAAAGGGTACTTGCCGTGCATATCCTTAACAAAGTATTTGCGGAATGGCACAAGCAATACGATGCCGAGCACTCCTCCGAGCAACGAGGAGAGGAATACCTGATAGAACTGCGCCTCCAAGCCGAGGATATAGAGTGCAGGGAGCGTAAAGATTGCACCTGCGACAATCACACCCGAAGATGCTCCAATCGACTGAATAATAACATTCTCGTCCAGCATGCTCTTGTTCTTGCCACGCAACGAGCCGAATCCTGCCGCAAGGATTGCGATAGGAATTGCAGCCTCGAATACCTGACCGACCTTCAAGCCGAGGAAGGCTGCTGCTGCCGAGAAGATAATCGCCATAATAACACCCATAGTTACCGAGTATGGCGTAGCCTCGGCTGGGGTGCTTTGAGCCGACATTATCGGCTGATACTCCTCGCCCGCCTTCAATTCACGATAGGCGTTTTCGGGGAGTGAAATGTTCTTCTTTTCTTCCATGAATATTATAGTTTTTCTATCAATTTTTCCAACTTTATCCCTCGCGAGCCTTTCAGCAGTACCAACGCACCGTTTATCGGTTTGTTGTTGAGGTCGGCAACTGCCTCGGCAGTGGTGGGGTATAGTGCGTAGTTGCTTTGTAACTCCTCGCCAATAGCGACAAATGCCGCTGCAAACTCACTGCCCACAAGTACAATGCGCTCCGCTACGCTGTCTGCCTTACGCAAAATCGTCTGATGTGCCTCTGCGCTCCACTCGCCAAGTTCGAGCATATCTCCCAAAATCAACACCTTATGTTCCGCCTCCATAGTGGCGATATTGTCCAACGCCACCTCCATACTCGAAGGGTTGGCGTTGTAACAATCGACCACCAACTGGTTGCGCTCGGTCTTTACCGCCTGCGAACGGTTGTTGTCGGGCGTAAACGAGAGAATTGCTGTTGCAATACGCTCGTCATCAATGCCGAAGTATCGCCCAATCTCTACCGCTGCGGCGATGTTGTAGCGGTTGTAGTCGCCCGTGAGGTGACTCTCAAAACCCTCTGCAATAGTGCGCGAGTAGTGCTCCACCGCCAAATCCTCGCGCTCCTGCGCCATTGCACACAATACATCGTCCTCCTGCGGAACAAAGGCACGACCTCCCTCGCGGTTGAGGTGGTCGAACAACTCGCCCTTGCCCTTGCGGATACCCTCCACACCCCCGAAACCTTCTAAGTGCGAAAGTCCGATATTTGTCAGTATGCCGTAGTTTGGCTCGGCAATCGAGCAGAGCAACTCTATCTCGCCCTGCGCACTCGCTCCCATCTCCACCACGCCAAATTCGGTTTCAGTTGTCATCGAGAGGAGTGTTAGTGGTACGCCGATATGGTTGTTGAGGTTGCCTCGCGTGGTCGTAACCTCAAATCGCTCCGCCAGAACTCGCGACACCAACTCCTTGGTGGTGGTTTTACCATTGCTTCCGGCAATGGCGATTATCGGAATTGCAAGATGCAGACGATGTTCGTGTGCCAACGCCTGCAACGCCTGTAAGGTATCATCTACGAGAATCAGTCGCTCGGCATGGTCGGGGTTGTTGCGCAGAATATCCTCGCGGTCTATTACTGCCACCAAAGCCCCCTGTTCGAGAGCCGATACGGCGTAGTCGTTACCATCGAATGATGCTCCATGCAGCGCAAAGAACATCGCCCCCTCCTCGATTTTACGGGAATCGGTCGTTACACCGGTTGAACTTATGAAATGTTGATATAATCTCTCCAAAATAAATTGGCTAATGGCTAATAGCCCTATATTAAATGTGTTTCTCTCCGTTGTTATACTTCACCTCGTCAATATACTTCTTGATGTTCTGCTCCTCGGCACGAGGGCAAATGAGCAAAACATCTTCCGTATCGACCACGATATAATCACGCAAGCCGTTGATTACTGCAACCTTGCCCTTTGGTAATGATACTATCGAAGAGCGAGTGTCGTAGGTGTAGCACCTCTCCGCAGGCTTAACATTGGCATATTTGTCTTTGCGGGAGAGCTGGTATAGTGAGCCCCAGGTGCCGACATCGCTCCAACCGAAATCTCCGCAGCGAACATAGACATTTTCCGCCTTTTCCATCACTCCATAGTCGATGGATATGGCACGACATTGTGAGAATACTTGCTCTATTGCTTTCGCCTCCTCTGAGGTGCCGAGTTTGTCGGCAATCTCCTCGAAGAGGGCGTGATGCTCAGGCAGATGCTCTGCCACAGCATCTATGATATCCTCAACCGCGTATGCCCCTCCGAGCCCGGCGAACTGATGGTTCTGCCCTATCT
>JAZRJD010000009.1:0-28654 GCA_045645625.1 Alistipes sp. | reverse complement strand
TACCGAAATTTAACGCAGAAATTCGCCCTCTATGCGTTTTTTTGCTTTTTATCCGCACTTGGAGTCTCCGCACGACAGACAAGTAAGGCAACCATTCTGGTAAGCCATCTGCTCCTGTCCGCACTGTGGGCACTTACCCTTGCCGCGAGTACCATCCTCGATGTACTGCTTCAAAGCACGCTTAACACCGTTCTTCCAAGTGTTGATATTCTCATCGTCAAGGTGCAATCCATCAATCAACGCTACAACCTTCTCGATTGGCATGTGATAACGCAATACACCCGAAATCAACTTCGCGTAGTTCCAGAAGCTCTCGTCAAACAGACGCGAGATGCCACCGATAGTGTTGGTGTAGCCGTAGCGGTCGGTATACTGGAAGTCGTAACGCTTTGTTCCGTCCTCCTCACGAACTTTGATGATATTACCCTTGGTAATCTTTGGAGGGATATACATTGCATCGTCCTCGATTTTACCTGTGAAAATCTCGTAAGGACGACCCTCAACCATACCCACGAATGCAATCCAGTTCTCGTGACCATTCTTGAAGCGAACAACCTCGGCAGGAATCGACTTCGGACGGCGATTCTCGCCCGTAGCCTCCTCGCACTTCTTCGGCTCCTTCTTGCTCTTCTTATCCACAAGCACACCTGCACGGCAGCCATCGCGATATACGGTGATACCCTTACATCCCGACTCCCAAGCGGTGCGATATACCTCGGCAACAATCTCCTCCGAGATGTTGTTTGGCAAGTTCACAGTGACCGAAATAGAGTGGTCTACCCACTTCTGAATAGCACCCTGCATCTTTACCTTTGCCACCCAGTCGATGTCGTTTGCAGTAGCCTTGTGATATGGCGAAGCGGCAACCCACTTGTCGAGTTCTTCATCGCTGATTGTGTCGAGGCGCGAGATATCGTAGTCGTTGATGCGCAACCAATCCACAAACTTGTGGTGATATACATTGTACTCCTCGAATACCTGTCCCTGATCGTCTGTGAATGTTGATACAACCTTATTATCGTGGTCCGATGGGTTAATCTTGCGGCGGCGTTTGTATACAGGACGGAATACAGGCTCGATGCCCGAAGTTGTCTGCGACATCAACGATGTTGTTCCCGTAGGGGCGATTGTAAGCATTGCGATATTACGGCGACCATACTTAACCATCTCCTCGTAGAGCGAAGCATCTGCTGCTTTGAGGCGGTTAATCATTGGATTGTCCTTCTCCTTCTCGGCATTGAATACGGTGAATGCACCACGCACACGAGCCATATTTACCGACTCGCGATAAGCCTCAACCGCCAAGGTCTGGTGTACCTTTGTAGCGAAGTCGAGAGCCTTGTTCGAGCCGTAGCGCAAACCGAGTGCTGCCAACATATCGCCCTCGGCAGTGATGCCAAGACCTGTACGGCGACCTTTGAGTGCCATATCCTTAATCTTGTGCCACAAATCCAACTCTACGCGGCGAACATCTTTGTCCTCAGGGTCCGAAGCAATCTTCTCGATGATAAGGTCAATCTTCTCCAATTCGAGGTCGATAATATCGTCCATAAGGTGCATTGCCTTGTGAACATGCGACTTGAAGAGGTCGAAGTTGAACGATGCCTCCTTGGTGAATGGTTTATCCACATACGAGTAGAGGTTGATAGCCAACAGACGGCAACTGTCGTAAGGGCACAACGGAATTTCACCGCAAGGGTTTGTCGATACGGTTACGAAGCCCTCGTCAGCGTAGCAGTCAGGCACACTCTCGCGAAGGATAGTATCCCAGAATAATACTCCCGGCTCTGCCGACTTCCAAGCGTTGTGGATAATCTTTGCCCACAACTTCGACGCATCGATATTCTGCACGAACTTAGGCTTGTCGGCGTTGATAGGGAACTGCTGCATGTAGGTGCGTCCCTCGATAGCGGCACGCATAAACTCATCGTCAATCTTTACCGAGACATTCGCTCCGGTAACCTTGTTTGTGTCGAGTTTTGCATCGATAAACTTCTCTGCGTCAGGGTGCTTAATCGAAATCGAAAGCATCAACGCTCCGCGGCGACCGTCCTGCGCAACCTCGCGAGTAGAGTTCGAGTAACGCTCCATAAACGGAACGATACCTGTCGAGGTGAGTGCCGAGTTCAACACAGGGCTTCCCGAAGGACGAATGTGTGAGAGGTCGTGACCAACGCCACCACGGCGCTTCATCAACTGCACCTGCTCCTCGTCCATACGGAAGATACCGCCATAAGAGTCAGCCGGATTCTTGTGACCAATCACAAAGCAGTTCGAGAGCGAGGCAACCTGCAAATTGTTGCCGATACCTGTCATAGGTCCGCCCTGCGGAATGATGTAGCGGAAGTGGTCGAGCAGGTCGAAAATATCCTGCTCCGAAAGAGGCTCACCGTACTTGCTCTCGATACGGGCCAATTCTTTTGCCAGACGGTAGTGCATCTGCTCGGGCGAGGACTCGTAGATATTGCCTGCCGAATCCTTCAAGGCGTACTTGCTAACCCACACAGTAGCAGCAAGTTCGTCACCTCCGAAGTATTTCTTCGAGGCAGCGACAGCATCAGCGTACTGGACTTTTTTAAGAGTCGAGTTATTCTTCATTATTATATATTGTATTTAGTTGTTTTTTGTCTATTGGTGGAAATACCCTCCTTTGGGGAGGGCGTTTTTCCGAATTTTACCGATACAAAGTTAGAGCCTTTTCCACGAAAAGAACAACTAAAATTTGGCAGTTTATTGACAGGTTATTAACAATTATTTTCAACCTTTGTTGTAGTGCCGTAGGAGGCGTTTTCCGTCTCTCGGATATTCGATTTTATTCGGGAAATTCCTGCTCGAAGGAGAGGGGTTGTTCCGAATTTTTCCGAAAAATCGGAGTCGTTTATCGAGAGCCAATCCTGCGGAGTAAGTTCAATGGGGTTGAAAATCGGAGCGAACTTTGGATTTGAGGAGTGAGGGGCTTTTTTGTTGTAGGGGCAGACCGACTGGCACTCGTCACAACCGAAAATCCAACCGTGCAGGTCACACTGCCCGCCCTCGCCCGGTCGTTCGATTGTGGCGCACGAAATACAGCGCGAGGTGTCGATATGTCGCTCTTTTACAGCACCATTGGGGCATGCCTTCACGCATCGGCGACACTCACCACAATCCACCGAAGCAAGCGGTTTGTCGTAGTCGTTGCACTCCTCGTTCATTACAATCTCGCCAAGCAACACGAACGAGCCAAATTCGGGTGTTACGAGCAGCGACTGCCGTCCAATCCAACCCAAACCAGCCTCTACGGCGTATCGTTTCTCGAAGATGGGAGCCGAATCGACAAAGCATCGCGCCGAGAGGTCGGGGCATAACTCTTTGAGTCGGGCGCACATCTCGAACAACATCTGTTTGATTGTCGCGTGGTAGTCGGCGGTGCAGGCATACGATGCCACCTTTGCGCAGTGGTCGGCAGGGTAGCCGTTGCTTGCCTCGTTCTTGTAAGATATGGCACAAACAATAACGCTTTTTGCCCCCTCGACAAGGCGACCTGCATCGGCTCGACACTCGATATTCCTTTTGAGATAGTCGAGTGAGGAGCCGTAACCCTCCGCAAGCCACCCCTCGAAAAAGACTCTATCCTCCTCGAATACATGGCATTTAGCCACGCCGCAGAGGTCGAATCCAACCTCGCGGGCAACCCTTTTAATATATTCCAAATCGAACATCAAAGTGTAAATTTTCCTACAAATATACTTATAATTAAGAAAAAAATTCTATTTTTGCGCTTGATATTGGTGGGAAAAAATTGCCATTTCGTTGAAATATGGTGCCACCATGTAGTACAAACTTAAATTATTTTAACTACTTTTTATGAAGTTGAATACACTTTACGAAATTCTGAACAACAGCGTGAAGAATTTTTCGGAGCGTATAGCCTTTTCGTTGTGGAGAGGCGGCAGCTACACCTTTAAGCAGGTGGGCGAAAAGGTAGCCGAGGTACAAGAGTTGCTCCGCTCGGCAGGTCTTAAAAAGGGCGATAAGGTCGTTCTGCTCAGTAGCAATATGCCAAACTGGGGCATCTGCTACTTCGCAGTCACCTCGGGTGGCTACACCGTAGTCCCTGTAATGCCAGATTTTACATCGGCAGACCTCGACCGTATCGTTGAGCACTCGGAGGCGAAGGCTATGTGTGTATCGGATAAACTCTTTACCAAAATCTCGAAAGAGGTCTCGGCAAAGATGAATATCGTAATTCGTACCAAGAATCTCTCTGTTCTCTCGCAGAATGTTAAGGAGGAGGGCGAATTGACCGTTCCACAGCCTGAGGATTTGGCGGCACTCATCTATACCTCGGGTACAACATCGGCACCAAAGGGTGTAATGCTTACGCACTACAACCTCGCATCGCAGATGTGGCTTATCGACCCGTTGTTCCTCGTACGCGAGGACGACACCTTCCTCTCGGTATTGCCTATGGCACACACCTACGAGTGTACTCTCGGTCTTATCCTTGCGTTCCGCCACGGTGCGCATGTGGTATATCTCGACAAGGCACCTACCGTTTCGGTGTTGTTGCCAGCATTGAAGGAGGTGCGCCCTACGATTATGCTCACCGTGCCTCTCATTATCGAGAAGATATTTAAGGGCAATGTCAAGAAGAAGTTTACTTCGAGTGCCTTTATGCGTTCGCTCTATGGCGTAGGTTTCATTCGCAAGTATCTCCACCGCATTGCAGGTAAGAAACTCACCAAGACCTTCGGAGGCAACATTCGCTTCTTCGGTATCGGTGGTGCAAAACTCGATCCTGAGGTTGAGCAGTTCCTGCTCGATGCAAAGTTTATCTACGATATTGGCTATGGTTTGACCGAGACTGCTCCGTTGTTGGCAGGTGCCGTAGATGGAATGTTGCGCCTTGGCTCTACGGGTCCAATTTTGAAGGGTATCGAGTACCGTTTGGAGAATGTAAATTCGGAGGGTGTCGGTGAGTTGGTAGTCAAGAGTCCATCGCAGATGCAGGGCTACTATAAAAATCCGGAGGCTACCGCTGCGGTATTTACCGAGGACGGCTTCTTCCGCACGGGCGACCTCTGCTGCTTCGATGAGGACGGCTGGCTCTACATCAAAGGTCGTTGCAAGAATATGATTCTCGGTCCATCGGGCGAGAATATCTATCCGGAGGATATCGAGAATGTACTCAACTCGCATGTCTTTATCTCGGAGTCGGTCGTAACCGAGGACGAGGGTAAGTTGGTGGCACTCGTACACTTCGACACCGAGGCTATTGAGGCTCGTTATGCCGAGATGGTTGATACTTGGCACCAGAAGAAGCACGAGTTCGACCTCTTCAAGGAGGATTTGATGCGCGAGATTAAGGAGTATGTGAACGAGCGCGTAAATCGCTACTCGAAAATTTCGGAGGTAGTCGAGGAGGAGCAGGAGTTCGAGCGTACTCCATCGAAGAAGATTCGCCGCTTCCTCTACACCGCCAAGGGCAAGAAGCAGCAGGAGAAGTAATTATACTTTTAACTCAAATAAAAAGATTGTGCCGAAAGTCATTTCGGCACAATCTTTTTTGCTCTCGTTTTATCCGTTGCAACTACTCCAAACGGCGTGCACCGTCCGAAATAACGACATCGTAAATTTTTGGCTCGTGACCATACTTCGCTGCAAACTCGCGCTTTGCAGTCGCTACGAAGTTGTCGTACAACTCCTCCTTAACGAGGTTGATGGTGCAACCACCGAAGCCACCACCCATAATGCGTGAGCCGGTAACGCCGCACTTCTCTGCCAACTCAGCCAAGAAATCGAGCTCCTCGCACGATACCTCGTAGTCCTTCGACATACCCCAGTGGGTTTGATACATACGCGCACCTACGGTTTCGTAATCGCCCTTAATCAATGCCTCGCAGACATCGAGTACGCGCTGCTTCTCGCCGATAACATACTTTGCACGCTTGTAATCCTCCTCCGAGATTTCGCCCTTTATGCGCTCCAAATCCTCGAACTCCGCATCGCGCAAGGTCTCTACGCCGAGGTGTTTCGCTACGCGCTCACACGACTCGCGGCGTTTGTTGTATGGAGAATCAACCAACTTGTGCTTTACGACCGAGTTTACAAGCAACAGTTTGTAACCCTGTGGATCGAATGGGAAGTACTCGAACTCCATCGAACGGCAGTCGAGGCGCATAAGGTTGCCCTTCTTGCCGAATACCGATGCAAATTGGTCCATAATACCGCAATTTACACCCACATAGTGATGCTCGGTCATTTGTCCCACCTTTGCCAAGGCGAACTTGTCAATTTTGTTGTCGGCAAACAACTCGTTCAATGCGAAAGCGAAGGTACTCTCCAACGCTGCCGACGACGACATACCTGCTCCGAGAGGCACATCACCCGCAAAGGCGCAGTCGAAGCCCTTAACCTCAACGCCCAACTTTGCCATCTCACGGCAAACACCGAAGATATACTTCGCCCAGCCCTGCTGTGGAGCGTCCTCCTCCTGCAAGCCGAACTCTGCCAACTCGTCCATATCGATAGAGTAGGCGCGCACCTTGTCGAGCCCGTTCGGGAGGATTGCTGCCACGATGCCGCAATCTACCGCACCCGGGAATACGAAACCGCCGTTGTAATCTGTGTGCTCACCGATAAGGTTGATACGACCCGGCGAGGCATAAACGCCGCACTTGCCCTCGAAATGGTCGGCAAATGCCTTTTTTACCTGATTAATGTCCATAGTGTTATTTTGATTTTAGGTTGTTCAATCTCTCAAAGATACGAATAAAAAATGAATTTACAACTATTTTTCTGCGCTCTCTATCTCAGTTGCTGTGCCACCGCCTCGGCTATGCGCTCACCATCGAGTGCTGCCGAGATAATGCCACCCGCAAAGCCTGCGCCCTCGCCCGTAGGGTACAAACCTGCGACCTCGGGGTGTTGTAGCGTTTCGCGGTCGCGCGGAATGCGCACAGGTGTTGATGTTCGCGACTCAACACCGACCACCACAGCCTCATTTGTGAGGTAGCCCCTCATTCGCTTGTCGAATATCGATATAGCCTCACGCAGGCGTGTAGCCATAAACTGTGGCAGCCACTCATCTAATCGCGACTCTACAATGCCCGGTACATACGATGATTTTGGCAGAGATGCCGACTTGCGCCCTGCCACAAAGTCCGCTACGCGCTGTGCCGGAGCGGTTTGATGTTCAGGTGCTTGCGCTCGTGCCGCCTGTTCCAACTGTTGCTGGAAAACCAAACCTGCTAATGCCCCATACTGCTCGGAGAGGTGGGCAAAGTCCTCCTCTCTAATCTCGGTTACAAATCCCGAGTTGGCGTATGGTGAGTTGCGATGCGATGGCGACATTCCATTTACCACCGACTCGCCTTCATCGGTCATTGCCGGTACAATAAAACCTCCCGGGCACATACAGAACGAATATACTCCTCGCCCTCCGACCTGCTGCACAAGCGAGTACGATGCCGCTGGCAGATACTCCATCTCGGTGGAGCGGTGATATTGTATCTCGTTGATAAGTCGTTGAGGGTGCTCGATACGCACTCCCATAGCGTAGGGTTTCGCTTCAAGGCGGACACCGCTACGATGTAACATATAGTATATATCGCGTGCGGAGTGTCCCGTAGCGATAACGACCGCCTGGGCCTCTATCTTGTCGCCACCCGCCACAATGCCTTCGACACGACCATTGCGCACAACCAACTCCTCGACCCTTCTTTCGAAATGTACCTCACCGCCCGCTGCGCGAATCGTATCGCGCATGGCGGCAATAATGCGAGGTAACTTGTCCGAGCCGATATGTGGGTGCGCCTCGTAGAGTATCTCGGGCGATGCTCCGTGAAAGACCAATCGCTGCAAGGCGCGGTTGTAGTCGCCACGCTTCTTGCTTCGCGTGAATAGTTTTCCATCGGAGAATGTTCCTGCGCCACCCTCGCCAAAGGCGTAGTTTGAGTCGGGATTAACGCCCTGATTACGCTGTATTTTTGCAATATCCTTACCGCGCTCGATAACCTCCTTACCACGCTCAAAAACGACAGGCTTGATGCCTAACTCGATAAGTCGCAATGCGGTGTACAATCCCGCAGGACCTGCTCCCACAATGATAACCTCGGGCTTGCCGACAACCGATGGGTAGTCGAAATGTAGCGGTGCAGGTTGCTCCTCGTTATCGATATAGACTTCGAGCGAGAGATTAACCTTCAATGCTCCGCGCCTTGCATCGACCGAGCGTTTCACAATGCGCAACAATGCGATGTCGCTCTCCTTAATGCGTAGTTCGCGCGCTACGATAGGGGCGTAGAACTTTGCATCGGAGGCCTGCTTGGGCGATAGGGTAAGGTTGATGGCTTTCGGCATGATCGTATACTATAATCTGCGCAAATTTAGCATTTTTCTTCGAATTTTTCCGAAAAATCGTGTAACAAGGTTGCTAATTGCGAAAAAATCCCTACCTTTGCAGTCGCAATCAAGCCACCAACTGCGGATATGGTGTAATTGGTAGCCACGCCAGACTTAGGATCTGGTGCCGAGAGGCGTGGGGGTTCGAGTCCCTTTATCCGCACTTCAACCGAGCAGATTTTTCTGCTCGGTTTTCGTTTGATAAAGGGACTCGTCAGCGTGTTGCGCCTCGGCAGAGTTGTCTTCGGTCGGTTGTTGTTTGCTTGCGCAAATCCTCGTGCTTGCTGTGCGATTGTGTCAGAAAATAAATTTTCACCCCCATCGCCCATCAACCCCGACAATCTTTGATTGCAACAACCGCCCTTCGCTCCGCTCTCGGCTTCTGCCGCCGTTCGAGTCCTGTATTGGGAAGAGGGTTTGTATAGGGTGTGGTTGGTTGGTAGTCGCTTTTTTTGTGCGGAGAGAGGGACTCGGTCAGTTGGTGGCGGTGTGGCATAGTTATCTGCGATGTCGAGCGGAGTCGTGTCGCTACGCAACTATAAGCCTTGTGTCGATAGCCCAAAAAGTAAATAAATTTCTTTTGGGCTATCGACACAACTCTTGCAACTTTGTTGCCCGCCTCCGCTTTTCCGTCTTGCTCTGCTCAAACCTGCGGCAACCGTTCAAGTCCCGTATTGGGAAAAGGTTTGGTGTATGGTAGGTAGTTGCGTTTTTATGGTGTATACAAGGAACAAGCGGCTGCGAAAACAGCCGCTTGTGGATATTGCGAAAATCTCTTCATAGTCTTATTATCTTTTTGCATTTAGCCATTGGCCATTAGCAAAATTAAAAATTAAGAATTATTTTCTCTCGTCTTTCGTCTTGTTTAGATTATCTCAAACGCAATCTCCATCATGTCGGTAAAGGTCTTTTCGCGCTGCTCCGAGGTGGTCTCCTCGTGAGTTACGAGCGAGTCCGAAATGGTGCAGATGCAGAGTGCCTGATTGCCACTGCGCGCCGCGTTCATATAGAGTGCCGAGGACTCCATCTCAACAGCCAAAACGCCCATCTTCTGCCACTGCTTCCACGCCTCGGGATTGTCGTTGTAGAATATCTCGCTGGCGAGGATATTTCCCACGGCGTAGTTCACGCCCATCGCCTTTGCCTTCTCGACCGCTGCGCACAGCATCTCGTAGTCGGCAATAGGGGCAAATGTACCCGGAAGACCATACTGAACAGCATAGTTCGAGTTGTCGCAAGCACCCTGCGCAATGACGATATCGCCAATATGCAAATTGGGTTGATATGCACCTGCCGAGCCTGTGCGGATAATGCGTTTTACGCCGTAAAAGTTGAAGAGTTCGAAGGTGTAGATGCCGATTGACGAAATACCCATTCCGTGTCCCATAACCGTAACCTCTTTGCCTTTGTAAGTTCCCGTATAACAGTACATTGCGCGTACTTGGCTAACGAGTTTCGGGTTTTCGAGGTAGCGTTCCGCCATAAACTTAGCACGCAACGGGTCGCCTGCCATAATAACGCGCTCGGCTATCTCGCCGCGCTTTGCCCCGATGTGGGGAGTAGGTGTTAAATCTACCATAATTATTTCGTTATTTTTTATAAATATGTAGTATATTAACTATGCTAAATATTGCTAACAACAATTAGTATGCCCGTGGCATTTGTGAAAACTCTTTGAGCAAAGGTATGAAAATATTTATAAAAAAACAGGTTATTTCAATAAAAATTACTATCTTCGTTCCCGATAAAGTTTATCGTTTGCATATTTCTCAAACTTTTAACTTTTAACTTGTTCGCCTATGGATGTGCGTATAGCCGAAGATTGGAGAGAGCTGTTGCAGGAGGAGTTCGATAAACCCTACTTTGCCGAGTTGGTCGATTTTGTGAAGGCGGAGTACGCCTCGCGACAGATATTTCCTGCTGCGCGAAATATATTTCGTGCATTCGATAAATGCCCACTCGATAGTTTGAAGGTGGTGATTATTGGTCAAGATCCGTATCATGGTGATGGTCAGGCAAATGGACTCTGCTTTTCGGTTGATGACGGAGTCGATTTTCCGCCATCGTTGCGCAATATCTTTAAGGAGGTTGCAGACGATACGGGCAAGCCTGTGCCGTTGAGTGGAAACCTCGACCGCTGGGCGGAGCAGGGGGTGTTGATGCTTAATGCGGTACTGACGGTGAGAGCGCACGAGGCAGCATCGCACGCAGGCAGAGGCTGGGAACAATTTACCGATGCGGTGGTGCGCCTTATTGCTGAGCGTAAACAGGGGGTTGTCTATATGCTGTGGGGGAGTTATGCACAGAAGAAGGGTGCAATGGTAGATACCTCGAAGAATCTGGTACTCAAAGCGGTGCACCCATCGCCACTCTCGGTATATCGCGGATTCTTCGGCTCACGCCACTTCTCGAAGGCGAACGACTATCTCGTTGCACAGGGTAAGAGTGCAATTGAGTGGTAGCCGAAATGAACGGAAAATGTGATAAAAAATTGCATAAATTTATTGCTCGTTTCAAAATAATTTGTAAATTTGCAAAACCAATTGGAACTAAAATGGAGTCGGCGAAAATGGTTGGCTGTACTCTTGAAAAACTTAAAGTGATGATTGTATGTTAATTGCGGGGTCTAAGGTGTGTTTCATAGACCTGTAACATGGTAAAGATGGTCGCTTCGCGTATGCGGTGCGAGTATCTTTATTTGTCTTCATGTGCGCGCGTGCATTGCGTATGTAAGGGGAAGCGGACAACAGAAAGATGACTCGAAAAAGAGACAAAACACAATAACAAACAAATAATTTTAACAAAACAAACAAAAAACTATTAGCGTGAAAAATTTTACTAAACTTTTGATGGCGGTAGTTCTGCTTGCAAGTTACTCTTGCGTGCAAGATACAACCGAAGACTTGGCTCCGGTGATTTCGGAGTCGGGTAGTGGAAGTGGTGAGGCTAAGACGCTGCAAGTCTCCCTCCCTATTTCTGCTCGTACGGAGTTGGGCGAGAAGAGTGCTGATGGAAAGTATCCGGTCTATTGGAGCGAAGGTGATAGGCTTGCCGTAAATGGCGCGCCGACCACTGGTATCGCAATCGATGCGGATAACAAGGCTGTCGCAGTGTTCGAGATGCCTCTCAGTGCCTCTATTCCGTACAACATTGTCTACCCATATCCGGGTGACGAGGTAGCACCGAGTGCCGAGAGTGGCAGGTATCCTGTTCGATTCATGACAAATCAGAAGCATGTCGAGGAGAAGGAAACCTTTGCTCCGGGCAGTGCTCCTATGTATGCGTGGTCGAATGGCTTTACCGATGTCTCGATGCACCACCTCTCGACAGTGCTCCGTTTTAGCATTAAGGCAAAGGCGGGCGAGGATGTTAAGTTGAGATATGTGTCGGTTTCGACACGCGACTCCGAGCCTATCGCAGGTATCTTCGATGTCTATTGCGGTAGCAGCGATGAGAATGATGCAAATGTTGGCTCACTCGAAGCGCGTAATGGTGCTAGTTCGACCGTCTTCTACAACTTTACGGATAACGAGTTCCAACTCGGAGAGACTGAGTCGGTGTTCTATATTGCAGTGCCACACGGAGCCTATTCGGGCTTTGAGGTGGACTTCGTGGATGTAAACGGAGGCGTGTGCGTTAGAACTTTCGATGCTGATGGCGAGTTCGAGTTGAAGGCAGGAAAGGTTAGATCGTTCCCAACAATCGACTTCGAGGTTAATAGCAAGATGCACCTTATCGGCTCTGAGACAGATATGGCGACCTTCGCACAGTTGGTTAAGGATAAGCGTTTTGATGAGGGTGCAGAGGATAAACTCGATGGCGCATTGCTCGTTAACGATGTCGTAATGACCAAGGATTGGACTTCGGTAGAGAACTTCCACAGTGTGTTCGAGGGACGCGACTACACCATTTCGGGTTTGACAACCCCTCTCTTCGGTAGCGATGTAGATGCCGAGATATCGAATGTCAATGTTGTAGCAGATATCGAGGAGACCGCTAACGGCAAGGTCGGTGTTATTGCTCGTTCATTGGCAGTCGGAGGTAAAATCCTGAACTGCTCGGCAAAGGGCTCGATTAAGTATGACAATACGGATATCACTGTAAATACTGAGCCAGACCTTATCAATATCGGAGGTGTGGTAGGTACTGTATGTGGTGGTAGCGTAATCGGCTCGAACAGCAATGTCAATATCGTAGTCGTTAATAGCGCGAAGTCAGGTGAGACCGGTGCTTACAAGCCATGTGTTGGTGGTGTTGTCGGATATGTGAGTGCTTTGGACGACAGTGCCCTTCCGGTGGTAGTTGAGAATAGCAGCAACGGAAGCATTGCTTGGCAGGATCAGTCTAAGGCTGAAAATGTAGTGCCATTTATCGGTGGTGTTGCAGGATATGTTACAGCTGGCTCATTTGACGATAATATCAACTATGGTGCGTTGTCGATTGATACCGTGATGGACGACCTCGACTGGGGTGGTGTTGCCGGTGTATCGAGCGTATCTATTGAGCGTTGCGAGAACAAGGGTACGATGACAATCGACCAGATGATTAACACAGCCAATATCGGTGGTGTGTTAGGCAAGTTGGAGACAGGCTCGATTAAGGATTGTAAGAATAGCGGAAACCTCAACTTCAATAAGGATTTCTTGATTATGTCATCTTGTAATATCGGTGGAGTTGTTGCAAACACTGTTTTAGGTACCGAAACCATTAGTGGTTGCGAGAACTTGGGTGCTATTACATACTACGGCAAGTGTAACTATAAAAATGCTGACGAGAGAACGGACAATGCGCATATTCGTATTGGTGGTGTTGTAGGTTTGTCGTATGCCAAAACTATCTCCGACTGTACGAATGGACTTGGCTCGGATATCTCTGTTCTTGGAGAGTTGGCAGGTGTCTATGTCTTTGGATCCGATAAATTCTCGGCAGTCTCGGGTGTGGTTGCCGCACATTATAGCACAGAGTCAGATTCTATAATCAAGAACTGTTCAAATGGCGGTAAAATCGTACTTAACTTCCAGTATTGTGGTGCAGCATATATCTCTATGTCTGCGTGCATCGGTATTTTGAGTTCGGGCAATGTGGAGAATTGCGATAACCTCGAAAGTGGTGAGGTGAAAATCTCAATCAAAGGAAGTTATGATGGTGGTTCTACTACAGCGACACAGTTCTACATATCGGGACTTATTGGCTCTGTGGATAAGCATGCCACTATCTCGGATTGCGACAATCGTGGTGCGATAGTGTTTGATGACACACAAATCAAGACTGTTAATATCGGAGGTATCTTGTGCTATTCGAGTAAGAAGAATGCTACATTGAACAGATGTACTAACAACGGAACGATCTCTGTAGGACAGAATGTAGTCTTGTCGCAAGAGTTGAGTTTGGGTGGAATTCTTCCGAACGCTGTTAACTTTAACCATGTGGAGATGTTAGGCTGTGTTAATAGCAAGCGAGTAGAGTTCAATGGTAATGCCAAAGACCTCTATCTCGGTGGTATCTTAGGAAAGACAGCGGAGGTGAATGCAGAGGACCTCTCCAACCAGAATAACAAAAATACAGGAAGTGTAGTTTTCGGAGAGACTGCTGTTGCGGAAACTCTCTATATGGGTGGTTATTGCGGCTTATACAACGAGGCAATTCACAATGTAGGATTCCAGAATGGCGAGATTGGTGCTTCTCAGAATCGCGCTAACGCATCAATCGCATGCTTGGGTAAAATTACAAACTCGGCTTACATTGGTGGATTTGCCGGACATGCATCAGTTGCTACTACCTATGACGAGGGTACTAACATGGTAGATAAAAACACTTTCAAGGTAGCCAATTACGGATATGTCTATGTTTCAGATAATGCACGAGTAAATCAACTCTATGTGTCTGGTTGCTGCGGATATGTAACGAATATGTATGGAGACGAAGAGACTCTGGGCGGTGTTAAGTACCTCAAAAACTATGGCACCGTAGAGGTTGCTTATCCTAATACCAAGGATACCGCAGAGTATCCGGAGTTTGTATATATGGGTGGTACTGTTGGTTACGCTGTTTTGGGCGCAAGTAAGAGTAAAGCCGAGGGTACAATTGCTGATAAGTCGAAAGTCTTGTTGGAGTGCGACAATGAAGGTACTATTATATATAATGGTATCGCGCGCGATGGTGCTTATATCGGTGGTGTTGTAGGTAAGGCATACACGGCAGGTGTTAAGGACTGCCACAATACTGGTAAGATCGTATCTGCCGGTAATGCAGGTAGCCTTTCGGCAGAAGAGGTGCAAGCTACCGAGAATAACGATAAGCGTAGAAAACCTCAACTTCACTACCACGACCTTGCTATCGGAGGTGTCGTAGGCGAAACTAATCGCGATATTGACAACTGTACTAGCAATGCTAAGATTTATCACGAGGCAACCATCAATCCTTTGAAGGTTGATATTTGGGGTGAGGGTGTATCCTCTCGATTCGATATCGGAGGTGTTGTTGGTCGTGTATATATTGAGGATACAGATAAATCATCTTTCTATATCAATCTCTTGGGCTTGGCGAACGGGGAGAATGGTATAGTTGAGTTGGACGGAGACTATCCATTCTGTACTCGAAATACCTCTTCGTTTGGTATTACAAGCAGTAAGCCTCAATCGCATGATATCAATGATGAGGAGCGAACAAATATCCGTCTCTTCTATCGTTTGAATATGGCCGGTGTGGTAGGTCGTTTGCACGACCACTCGAACTACGATAGCCATTTCTATCTCAAATCTTGTGCGAATAACGGAAATGTTAGAACTACTGAGCGCGCACAGGCTTTGAAGATATTGAATATCGCGGGTGTAGCAGCAGATCTTCTCGGAAGTCACATCTTGTTTGACGATGTGACAAATTATGGTGCTGTAACGGTGAACGGTGTAGGTGTGGGTACTAATGTGGCTACTACTACTCGCCATGGTGCATACTTTGTTAATATGGGTGGTGTCGCGGCAGAGTGTTTTGATACACGAATGTTCACTACCGCGAATAAGAAGAATGCAGTTAATGAAAAAGTTTATGCAAGAACTGTTACGTTCAATGATTGCGTAAACGAAGGTGAAATATTCTATAATGAGACTGCTGCATCGATGTATCCAACAGCAGGTGGTATCCTTGCGCAGGCGCATCATGTAGGACACTTTGTATCTACACCATGTTTCCCTTCTGACTTGACACTCACATTCGAGAGTTGTAGAAATAGTGGTGAGATAAAGTATAGGGCATCCGCTTTGGCATTAAAGGTCTCGGACAATAACGAGTCTTGGTCATACGGAGGCGGAATAGTTGGTAATGTAAGTTGTTCGCAGGATGAGAATCGTGATCAGCGTTTTGCTGCAATTGATCTTATCGTGAACAATTGTACAAATACTGCCCCTATCCAGTTTGAGCGTAATAGTGGAAACTACTCGCCAAATATCTCCTACTACACAAGTATGGTTGGTGGTATTGTTGGAAACTATGTTGGCGGTATAGGTAATACGAGTACAACATATCACAATAATGGAACATCTCTCCGTCAGACGATTGATAACCCATACTACTATTCAGCGAAAATTAAGAATTGTACCAATACTGGTCGTGTACATGGCTTTTCAGGAGTTATGGGCGGTATTATCGGTATGGGACAGTGGTTTGTTGAGATTGATGGCTGTACCAATGAAGGACCGGTTGTAATTGCAGATGGCGAGAATCCTGCTTACCGAAATATCTATGGCGACAAGAAGGTTATGGACGCAGGCGGTATTGCCGGAATACTTACTGAATATCATTCTACTAATGCATATATGAAGACTTATGCTGGCTCGAACGAGGGTTGGACAGCATACCCACTTGGTTCACAATATGCGCGTGTAGTAAATTGTACTAACTCGGGTAATGTTGGTGGTACCGACTATGTTGGCGGTATTGTAGGACAGTATCGTTCGTTGCGAGCAGCGGGTGAGGAGATTGCCAATAAATCTTCTATTGGCTGTATCGAGAATTGTACCAATACAGGCAAGATCTATGCTTTGGACGGTATGACTGTCAAGGTCGGAACCATTGTAGGATCGAGCCGAGTGTTTACCCTTACAGATAACACAAGCTATACAGATACAGACGAGTCTAAGGCTGTTCTCGAAAAGGCTTGGCATGTAGGTGTTCGCAACTGTAAGGTAGGCGGTATGGTGCTTCGTGGTGCAAACAACAAGACCGAGGCTACCGAGGCAACAGATAAGAACCATGGCTTTGCGCATATCATCTATGGCGAGACTTGGTCTGACGAGAATGTCTCTATCTTTGGAGATAAACCATACGATGGCTGTACATTCTATCCAACCTCGACAGGTGACAACTCAGGCACCGAGGGCGAAGGTGAAGGTGTAGAGACAACAACTGTAAGACGATAATAATTAATAAAAAATAGAGCAAATGTTTAAGATGAAATCACTACTTTACATTGTGGCAATATTCTCGTTTGCGTTGGTCTCTTGTACCGAGCGTCTGCCCGAGAATAACATGCCGAATGATGTTGAGAATGGTGCGATCACTATGGTTTCTGCGGCGGTTAAACCCCTCTACTTGAAGGGGGTAACCGGCGTGGGTAACTACAAGTGGAGTAACATCAATCTCGGTATCGTATCGGCAGGTGATAAGAATGAATGCTACCAACCTGTGAAGGCAACAACAGGAGACAGTGAGGCCTATTTCTACGGAAACGAGGTGGGCGGCGACCTGTCTATCTATATGCCTTACTCAGAGGAGAATGGTGCGAAGGCAAAGGAAGGCAAACTGACTATGCTGTCGGAGCAGAACTACTATGCCGATCCTTTCGACCATTTGATGTATAACTCTACATTCCTCGCAACTACAACCGAGAATAGAGTGGAGTTCGACTACTATTCAGGACTTGCAAAGGTCTTGTTGAAGCACGATGTGAATGATATCGCATCGGTAACTCTTCGCATAGGAAATATCTCGGTCGGCGAGTATGACGACTACCTCGCGGGTGACTACTCGATTGCAGATGCTACAATCGATGGCGCGGCAAATGGTAATATCGAGGCTGTTGTGAAGATTGACGAGGCTGTGTCTCTCAACTCGACAGTCGAGAATCCTGCATGCGTTTATGTCGCTCTTGCACCGGGTGTATATCAGCACTTTGTTGTGATTATCACAACCCGCAGCGGCGAGTCGATTCTTCTGCCTGTTGAGGGCAAGAAACTCGTTGAGGGTACGACCGATCAGTACGAGGCTGAGCCATTCGTGATTGAGCGATGCGCAATATCGAAAGATGTCGTTGCCGAGAAGATCGACCGCAACAACGGTGTTGATGACTTCGAGCACGAAGATGGTAATTTCAATGAGCAGTAGATATGTTGAACTATAAAGAGATGAAGATTATGAATAAGACCTATTTACTCTCGATATTTGCAGCACTACTGATGATTAGTGGCTGTACAAAGGTTGAAGTTATCGATGTGCAGGGCGAGACTCTGGTGGTTAAGGAGGTACCTGTGACTGCCGACTCGTTCCAGTTGCCGATAATTGTAAACGAGACCTCTCGCGTTGTGTGGAAGGCACGCTCGTTGAGCGACTGGTTGCACATCGCCGAGAAGGACCAGACTTGGAAACAAAATTCCTATAACATCACTGTATATCACGACTCTAACGAGTCCTCGGCGTATGTTCGCAACTTTGCGCGCCTTGGTCATATTGTTATCGAGACCTATGACGGTTTCGTGGCTGATACGATTAAGGTTAAGCAGCGCGGTCTTACACCATTTATGCAGTTGAAAGATACTGAGGTTGAAGCACTGACTACCGAGTGCGAAGTTGAGTTCAACTCGAACTTGACAGATGCTTGCCGTCCGACAATGACCTTCCGTGCCGATGATGACTGGGTGGAGAGCATCGAGTATCTCGGCTGCGGAACACACCTCTTGGTGAAGTTCTCGGCAAATGGCGGTGAGACTCGCGAGACCACTCTCCGAGTAGGTTTCACCGATGCGTGCGACAACTATACAGAAGCAACTTGTAAACTCACTCAAAACTAAAGCATTAGAATAATGAAACAGATACTTTATATTTTATCTATGGTATCGCTCCTTGCTGTCGCTTGTACCAAGGAGATACCCGTATCTCGCGACTACGACTTCGGTGCTGAGGTTGGTGGGATTACGACAACGATGGAGATGAAAACACTCTACTGCAACCTCGCGGATGTGGCAGAGGAGTCGTTGGAGGGGGTAGGTGAATATATCACCGAGACCAATGCCGATGTGGTTACATTGGTGGCTCCTGCAACTATCAATGGTGCTGAGGGAAGCGTTGATGTTGTGACATGGCTTTCCACTTATGCTACGGCGCATCAGTACAAGGTGTTGAGCGCAACTCTTGCGGGCAACCCGTTGGTGATGGCTGCTCTTGTTAAGACAAGCGTTATCGATGAGACTGGCGAGGCTGAGGCGTTGCGAGTTGTCCTCTCCGAGGAGCAGCAGGCAGCACTCAACCCTATCCTTCACTTCGAGGTTAATGATGTACACTTCGTAGTAACCGAGATTAAGGATTCGAAGAATGCCATTCCAGAGAATTGGGAAGAGTTGGTTAAGGCTATGAACAAAAATAATAATACTCTAACCTACGATCCTGACAATCATGTAATACGCAACGCAGAACTTGCATACTTGCTGGCTCAGACAGTTAATAACCGCGAGTACAAGGACGAGAAGTACTGGATGTGGGGCGTGAATATGAATGCTCCATCGAAGACCGATATCGTCAAGTATCAGCGTACCTTCTTGCGCGAGGATTGTTACGACAATGTAACACCTGAGTTCCTTGCAAAGAAGACATCGTACTTCTCGGTGAGCGAGTATGTCGATGTAACAGATGGATATTTTGCACTGAATGATGCTATGATTCAGAAGTTCGATGACTTTGCGGCAACACAGTACTCTGTGTATGTACCTTCGAGCACCGATGGCTCACGCCACAACTTTATGTATGTGAGCAAGGCATGTTCGAACATCATTGAGGCTTTTGAGACAGTTCAGGATAGCAACTTGAATTTAACTCATTATCCAATTGTGGTAACACTTAAAAGTGAGGAATAGCAGATGAAACGCATAATTAATAGTGTAATATACGCATCGTTCTGCATTGTAGCCCTGCTGTTCGCCCAAACAGCAATGGCGCAGAAGGCGCGTACGATAACGGGACAGGTGTTGGATAACACAGGTCAGCCAATGATTGGTGCTACCGTTGTCGTTGTTGGTAATACCAATGTTGGTACAACTACCGACATGGAGGGTAAGTATAAAATTAAGGCTACACCAGATGATCAACTCTCGTTCTCGTTCCTCGGTTATGTCGAGGTTACGGAGCGTGTAGGTAATCGTACTAATGTGAACATCGTGTTGCAGCAGGAGAATGTCAATATCAACGAGGTTGTCGTTATCGGTTACGGTACGCAGCAGAAGAGTGACTTGACGGGAGCAGTTACCTCGGTTAATATGGAGGACTTGTCGAATACGGCTCCATCTTCGCTTGACGAGGCGTTGCAAGGTCGTCTTGCGGGTGTCGAGATTATGACAACCGATGGTGCTCCGGGTGCAGCAGCCTCTATCCGCGTTCGTGGATCGCGTTCTATCTCGGCATCGAATGAGCCACTTATCGTGGTCGATGGTGTGGTTGACGCAGTATCCGACTTCTCGGATATCGATCCTGCCGAGATTAAGAATGTAACGGTCTTGAAAGATGCATCTTCGACCGCTATCTATGGTGCTCGTGGTGCGAATGGTGTTATCCTCGTAACCACTCACGAGGCTAAGGCTAACAAGTTGAATGTAACCTTCAAGGCGACATTCAAACTCTCGGAGTTGCCTCGCGAGTTGGATATGATGAATGGAGCGGAGTTTGCATCGTATCGTAACGACTACTACGAGAATAGTAGTAGCACACACCGCAAGAAGCCAAGAGCAAGTACCTCGATGCGTTATCAAAACCCATTGAGTTGGGGTGAGGGTACGGACTGGCTCGATATAATGACGCGCAAGTCGTTCAGCCAGAGTTACTTCTTCTCGTTGGCAGGAGGTAGCAAATCTACGAAGGTCCTCTTCTCGATGTCCTATAACGACCAGAAGGGTATTGTAATCAACTCGGGACAGACACAACTCTCGGGCCGATTGAAGTTGGACCACACCGCCTTTAAGTGGTTGAAACTCGGTATCAATACCCAGTATTCGTTGCGTCACACCGACAATACGAATGATGCATTGTCGGGTACCGGTGCTAAGGCTATTACCAACCTCAACCCATTGCAGAATCCAACCGATAAGTGGGACTTGTTGGGTGATAATGGTACAAATGGTGGATCGATCTACAACTCTCCATACTTGAAGGCTACGTTGATGGAGAATTACCGAGATCGTACTATCTTGACATTGGCGCCGTATATCGAACTTATATTGGCGAAGAATTTGAAGTTGAAGACTCAGTTCTCGTATGTATATACTACGACCGAGAACTTCAAATACTCACCATCGATCATGCCGGTTGCCGAGCGTTATCGTTATGGAGGTGAGGCCGATCGCAGTGTAAGCAATATCAAAAATATGACGAGTGAGACAACTCTCTCGTACCAGAAGACCATCAAGAAGAAGCATAAGGTTGATGTGATGGCAGGTTTCACTGCACAGAATACTCGCAACAATACTCTCTCTATGAGTGGTCGTGGTTATCTTGATGATAATGTAACGGCATACAATATGGGTAGTTTGGTTGATAAGCGAGCAATCACTCAAAGTTCATCGGCTTCGATGTTGCAGCGTTACTCGGCATTGGCGCGTTTGAACTACTCTTATGGCGGTCGTTACTTTGTAACCTTCACAGCCCGTGCCGATGGATCTTCGGTATTTGCTGATGGACACAAGTGGGGCTTCTTCCCTGCTGCCGCGTTCAAGTGGACAATCACCAACGAGAAGTTTATGCGTGGCACGAAGTCGTGGTTGAGCGACCTGTCGCTCCGTATCAGTGGTGGTCGTTCGGGTAACGATGCCGTTGGTCGATATGTTTCGCAGATGTTGCTCACTTCGAATGCCAATGGTTGGTTGTTCGGAGAGGCTCAGGAGGTTGCTTACTATCCAAACCGTCTGAATAACCCTAAGTTGACATGGGAGAAGACCGACTCGTTCAATGTCGGTATTGATGCATCGTTCTTGAATGACCGTATCACAGTTGCGCTCGAAGGATATGTATCGTCAACCAAGGACCTGCTCTACACAATGCAGAATGCATCGCAGACCGGTTTTACTACGCAGTTTGCCAATATCGGTAATACCCGAAATAGTGGTGTCGAACTCTCGTTCACATCGCGTAATATCTCGCGCCGTAACTTCCAGTGGACAACCAACTTGACAGTTGCACACAACTCGTCAAAGGTAACCCACATCGCTCGTGCTTACGGTTATGTATCGACCTACTCGCGTGGCGGATATATGCTCTACGGTTATGCCGAGGGTTATCCTGCTAACTCGTTGTGGGGCTTCCAGTACGAGGGTGTATGGCATACACAGGCCGAGATCGACCAAAACCAGCAGACCAAGACCTATGCCGGATATAGGCAGAGCAAGGGATATGCAAAGTATGCCGATATCAACCACGATGGCGTGTTGAATAACAAGGACCGTATCTATCTCGGCTCGGCAGACCCTGCAATCTATGGAGGTTTCAATAATACCTTCAAGATTATCAAGAATTTGTCGGTGGGTGTATACTTTACATACAGCCTCGGAGGTCGTATGTACAACATTATGGAGTTCCAGACAATGGTCGGAGGTGCAACCTCTAACAAGGATCGCAGAATGTTGGATGCATGGCATGTAACCCGCAACCCATTCTCGAATATACCGGGTGCATACCTTACGGATAGTTATAGTGGCGATCAGTTTATCTACGATTCGTCATACTTGCGATTGCAGAATATCAATGTGAACTACCGCTTCGATTTGAAGAAGAAGACTCGCTACTTGCGTGACATCACTCTTTCTGCATCGATAAACAATGTTGCACTCTTTACCAAGTTCCCTGGATATGACCCAGACGCTGTGAGTGCCGGTCGCCGTATCGACACAGGTCGTTATCCGAAGAACAGAACTTATTCACTTGCAATTCAAATTCGTTACTAATTATGAAGAAGATATTATTAACCATATTTACAGCGGTAGCACTCGTGGGTTGTACCCTCGATGAGGAGGTTATATCCTCATCGGAGCCGTCTAAGTACTATCAGACGGTCCCACAGTGTCAGACAGGACTCAATGGTTGCTACATACCGTTGCGCTCTATCTATGCAAACTATAACTACTTCGAGGTGTGTGAGGTTGCAACCGACCTGATGTATCACACGGGATCTTCATACTATGATGCACACGCTGATTACTCACCATCGCAGCCTCGATTTGGCTCCAATATATGGAATCATTGCTACTTGGGAGTTATGCGTTGCAATGCGATGTATGCTGCTATTCAGCGTTCGCCACTTTCCGAGTCGGAGAAGGCTCCACTGTTGGCAGAGGCGGTTATTTTGCGCGCATTCTACTACTATATTCTGACCATCAACTTTGAAAATGTTCCATACTATTTCGAGGAGGTTACAGATGCTAACAACGATAAGATATCGAAACTTCCGCGTATGGACGCCAAGGTGTTGCGTGAGAAACTTATGGACCAGTTGAGTTACTATCTTTGCTCTTCGGATACTACTTGGGAGCCAATTAATGAGGAGTATCAGGCTTTGTTGGCAGAGTATAAACTCGCAAATACCAATGCAGATGGTGAGGCACCTGAGGTTAAGTGTTTGCAGGCACTCCCTTATATCAAGACCTATGACCCTGCGAATGAGTATCGCATCGGCTCAATGGTAGGATTTGTTGTCGGCGGTAAGTTGGCAATGTGGAATGAGAACTGGCCAAAGGCGATTGAGTTCTACGGCTATGTAGAGACGGTCTACCGTTGCCTTGATACAGAGGGTGGTTATAATCCACAGGCTTCATTGATGGACTATCCTGTTTCGGACATTATGTTCCGTAACCGCTATACACCAGAGTCTATCTTCGAGATTCCGGGTTATGCACGAGATTATGGTCTGCGTGTAACGAGCCAACTCGCTGCGCACTGTACACCTCCGCGTAAATCTTCGACTACTGAGGGTGAGGAGACTGAGGACCCTGATTTCGATGACGAGTTGGTCGACTATAGCGAATCGAACGATATCTACAATGGTATCAAACTCCCATCATTGGGTGGTAGTGCGCGTACGGCAAGCCCATATCGTCCTACCAAGTACTTCTATTATCATAAGGCATTTACTAACTACCTTGGAGGAGCCGAGACTAAGGGACTTATGCCTTATGGTAATTCTGGAACAAGTCAGACCAAAACCTACGATAAGCGCCGTTCGACATACGACACATCGAAGTATAGTCAATTTAATGATAGTATGGAGGTGTTCCCAGTTGAAGATGGCGGAGGCTATTTGGCTTGGTGCTATGCCGGTTGGGGAAAAGATGAGAATGGTGATTATGAGAATCCAGAGACAGTGGGTGCGCACATGTTGTTCTTCAGCTCTGTCGGTACCCAAGAAGGTCGTCCGTTCCTTGGTGATAAGTTCTGGTGCCCGGGTATGGTCTATAATCAGGACTCTAACAACTTGAAGATATTCCGATTTGCGCATGTCGTTCTCGATTTGGCGGAGGCTTGTATGTGGATGGAGCGTTGGGAAGAGGCTGTTGGCTACCTCAATGCTCCGCGTCAGCGTGCAGGTTTGACACCGATTGGAGAGGGTGATGTTGCTACGGACGACACCTTTATGAAGGCACTCCAAGAGGAGTCGGCTCGTGAGTTGTTCGGTGAGTTTACCCGCCGTCACAACCTCGTTCGTTGGGGTATCTGGCGAGAGAATATCATGAAGTATAGCGATAGTTCGGTTTTGAGAGAGAATGTGACTGCGCATCCATACCTCGAATACTACCCAATTCCGGACGAGCAGGTAATTCTTTCGAACGGAAATTTGGATAACAATAAGTATAACGGAATAGAATAGTAAGGAGAGAGTATGAAAAAGTTATATATCATATTAGCAGTAGTGTTGGCTCTTGGGGTTACCACTTCGTGTGTGAAGCCGTTTGAGTACACAAACTCGCTTGCCATCAATGGTATTGTGCGAGATCTGCCAACTGCTCACAACTCAAAGGAGTTGGTTGAGTATGTTCAGGTAGTTTCTGACGGCAGTTGGGTAGCGATGATTGAGGCAGCCGATGAGGGTGCAACTTGGTGCTGGTTGGAGACATCTTATGTTAAAGATGGCAAAACGGTGCAGGTTAAGAATTTGAAGCCGTTGGCATACTATGAGACTACCGATTTGCTCTGCAAGGTTAAGGGTACCGGCTCTACTTATGTGCCTATTCGATATGCCGAGACTACAAGCACTCGTTATGCTACATTTACAGTCTATCGTCCGGACACAGGAGAGAGATGTTCAATAAGACTTGATCAATAAAAGTGGATAAAATTATGAAGAAGATATTTGTAACAGTATTTGCACTTGCACTCTTTGCATCGTGTAGTTCGCCATACTATCCTGAGTATGTGCCAATTATTGCGTTGGGTGCCAACACTAGCGCTCTTGTTTGCGAGAGCGACGAGGATCAGTGTTCGTTGAATGTGATTTCGAATGTCGACTACGAGGCGACTATCGTTTCGGGTGGAGAGTGGTTGTCGTTTGCCGACACCGACTCGAAGACTCGTAAGGGTAGTGGTAATGGTGTGTTGTTATTCAACCACCTTGCCAACAACAATGCAAAGCGCGTGGCGGTGTTGACATTGTCATCGGGCTCTCGTTTGCAGACCATCAAGATCAAGCAGAAGGGATACCTCGAAGACTTCTTGGCGCTCGACACCACTGACGAGAACTATACCACCTACTTCGTACTCGAAGACAATACCCGTATGTTGGCTGTCGAGGCAGAGAAGGAGTACTCGTTCCGTCTCTCGACTTCGTGTCAGGACCACGAGATTTCGTTTGCTACCGACCATCCAAAGGCTATTGTCGATTTCCGAGTTGATAACGGTTATCTCCATTTCAAACTAAACCAGAACAACGATAATATGCCTCGTATTATGGAGGTTACTCTGTCGTACATCGATGGTTGGGGAGACAAGGTCGATACGACATTCTCTATCAAGCAGGAGTAAGATAGATAGTAACGGAGATATTGCAAAGGGGAGATCGATTAATTTCGGTCTCCTTTTTTGTGTGTTTCTCGTTTTATTTTCTTACCTTTGTTATATGGCAAGGTATGACGACATATTCTTGATAGACTCCGAGGCGGAGTTTGAGCGTGAGGCGTTGCGACTATTTCGTTATCAGGCAGAACATTGTGCGCCATACGCCGAGTATATACAACTGCTTGGTATCGAGCTGTGCGATGTGGTGCGTGTGGAGGATATTCCGATGTTGCCAATCGAGATTTTCAAGTCGCACAAGGTCTATTGCAGCGACCAAGAGCCGCAGATGGTGTTCACTTCGAGTGCCACTACGGGCATGGTGCAGTCGAAACACTATGTTGCCGACCTTGCACTCTACGAGCGTGCCTTTTCGGAGGCTTTTCACCACTTCTACGGCGATGCGAGGGAGTGTAGCATCTACGCCTTGCTGCCATCGTACCTCGAACGCGAGGGCTCCTCGTTGGTCTATATGGTGGAGCAACTTTGTGCTGAGAGTGCGGGTGGTGGATTTTACCTCAATAACTACGAGCAACTACTGCGCGATATGTCGCGTGATGACAATCCGAAGATTTTGCTTGGCGTAACCTATGCCCTGCTCGACTTGGCGGAGAACTACGCTCCGAAACTCGAACATACCGTAGTGATGGAGACGGGCGGTATGAAGGGTAGGCGCAAGGAGTTGCCAAAGAGCGAACTGCACAAAATCCTCTGCTCGGCATTTGGCGTGGAGCGTATTCACTCGGAGTACGGTATGGCAGAGTTGTTGTCGCAGGCATACTCCTTTGGTGAGGGTGTGTTCCGCACGCCGAGGTGGATGAAGGTGTTGGTGCGCGATGTGAATAATCCGTTTGCACGACTTGGCGCAGGACGGCGCGGAGGGCTGGATATTATCGACTTGGCAAATCGCGATTCGTGCGCATTTATCGCTACCGAGGATATGGGAGTTCGCTATGCTGATGGCTCGTTCCGCATCGAGGGACGCATTTCGCAGAGCGATATCAGAGGTTGTAACCTGCTAATACAATAGGTGTTATGAAGTACGCAAAGGAGGATTTACAGCGACTGCACGAGGAGTTGTATCGCACGCTGGCAGAGGTTATTCGCGTCTGCGAGGTGTGTCGTATTCCCTATTTTATTCAGGGCGGCTCGGCGATAGGTGCGTTGTATAACAAGGGCATTGTGCCGTGGGACGATGATATCGATGTCGGTATGACACGCGAAAACTATGAGCGTTTCCTGCGCGAAGCACCTGCACATCTCTCGCCCGACTACTTTTTGGAGTGGTTTGGCACGGAGGAGAATACGCCGTTCTACTTTGCAAAGGTAAAGCGTAACAACACCCTCTTTGTAGAGGAGATTTGGCGCAAGATGGATATACATCACGGCATCTTTGTCGACATCTTTCCCTACGACCGTATTCCCGATAATCCGCTGTTGGAGCGACTGCATCGTTTCGAGGCGAAGTTCTGGATAAACTGCTTTATGGCTAAGGAGGTGTGGCTGTGGCAACACTGCGGAGATTGCGAGATTGACGAGCCTCTGCCGAAGTCGTGGATAGGCTGCGCTGCAATACGCGCCGTGGTGTCGGTTATGTCGCGCAAGGCTATTTATCGGCAGATGAACAGGGTGCTGGGGCGATACAATGGTTGGAATACCGAGCGTGTAAATATCGTGCGTATGCCGAAGGACCAAATCGCAAGGGCAGATATCGAAAATACGGTCGATATGGAGTTTGGCGGTATGATGGTTAAGGCTCCGCGAAATATAGAGACCTACTTGCGCCACCACTACCCGAATTTGCGCCCCGTACTGCCCGAGGAGGAGCAGATAAACCATGCACCATACAGATTGTCATTTGATACAACGGTTGAACGATGAAACTATTATCAGTCATAATTCCTGCCTACAATATGGAGGCGTACCTCTCGCAGTGTGTCGAGTCGATACTCCGTACGCCATCGTTGGCTGCGGTCGAGATTATTATCGTGAATGATGGCAGCAAGGACAAGACCCTGCGTATTGCGCGTCAATATGCCGAGCGATATGCCGAGACTGTGCGTGTGGTTGATAAACCGAATGGCAATTATGGCTCGACCATCAACGCCGCTTTGCCATTGGCACAGGGCAAGTATGTCAAAATTCTCGATGCTGACGACTGCTTTGATGGCGGGCGTGTAGCCGAGATGCTTGCCTTTCTGCGCAAGACAGAGGTCGATATGGTTGTCACACCGTTTGTGGAGGTGAAGGCTCATCGAACTAACAGGGTGGAGTACAATATCTATGGTCGTAAGATCTACGAGTATGGCAAGGTCTACGATGCCGAGAAGATATTTGCCGATGGGGCGATACGATTCTTTATGATGCATGGTGTCTGCTATCGTACCGAGTTGTTGAGGCAGATGTCGTATCGTCAGAGCGAGGGAATCTCATATACCGACCAAGAGTGGGTTTTCTATCCGCTATTCCGAGTGCACACAATCGCGTTTGCCGATATTCCGCTCTATCGTTACAACACCTCGCGCGAGGGGCAGACCATGGACGCGAAGGTGCAGATGCGCAGCCTTGCCCAGTTGGTCGCAGTTACGGAGGCAATGGCGCACTATTTTATTGTTGCATCGCGTTCGGTGCGCTCCCAGCAGCGCGTGGAGTTCCTGCGTAATATCGTGGCAGATAGGGCACGAGTTGTCTATCGCAAATATCTGCTTATCATGGGCGACAAGGCGTTTGTCGGCTCCGATTTCGAGATGGTAGATGCACGATTGATGCGACTTCTGTCGCAGTGCAAGGTGACAGAGTTTAGCGTTCCTGTAAATAATATGTTGCGCATAGACCTCTTGTGCAAGTGGCAGCGAAAGCACCGCCGATATAGTGCCTTTACGCGCGCCCTGCTACGCTTTGCCGATGGTGCAATGAGTGCGATACATGCTGCTTTGTTTCGGTAGAAAAACCAATGGCTAATGACTGAAAACAAGTTCGCCGA
>JAZRJD010000008.1:0-3716 GCA_045645625.1 Alistipes sp. | reverse complement strand
CTCGTTAAGCATACACCAAATGCAAACTACACACCTAATACCGAGCAGTTGAAGGCGAACTTCGCGCAGGTAACCGAGGAGATTGCAAAGGGCAATATCGTGTCGGCTTACGCTATCGGCTTTGGTGGCGTAGCGGAGGCTGTGGCAAAGATGTCGTTCGGAAACGAGGTCGGTGCAACGCTCACTTGCGATGAGGCAACCTTGTTCGACTACTCTTACGGCTCGATTTTGGTCGAGGCAAAGGGCGAAGTTGCAGGTGCAGTGCTTGTGGGTAAGACTACCGCCGAGAAGAGCATCGTGACTTGTGGCGAGGAGTTCTCGCTGGCAGAGTTGTACGAGGCTAACACTGCGAAGTTCGAGAAGGTATACCCTGCCAAGGGCAAGGAGGGAGCAAAGTGCCGCGAGAGCAACCACACCGCCGAAGCCCCTAAATACAAGGGCGAGAAGGTGGAGAAGGTACAGGTCTACTTCCCTGTCTTTCCGGGTACAAACTGTGACTACGACACGGCACGAGCATTTGAGCGTGAGGGTGCTGAAACCCATATCGGAGTATTCCGCAACCTTACCGCCGAAGATGTTTTGCACTCGATTGATGCGATGGCTGCGGCTATCGACAAGTGCCATATCCTCGTGTTGAGTGGTGGATTCTCGCTCGGAGATGAGCCAGATGGAAGCGGTAAGTTTATCGCAAGTGTGCTGAACAACGCCACCGTAACAAAGGCTGTACACGCATTGATTGAGCGTGGAGGCTTGATTCTCGGTATCTGCAATGGCTTCCAAGCGTTGGTTAAGTCGGGCTTGTTGCCATACGGTAAGTTGGGTATGATGACGAAGGAGTCGCCTACCCTCTTCCACAACGATATTCATCGTCACATCTCGCAGATTGTTTCGACTCGTGTGGGAACTACCGCATCGCCTTGGTTGTCGTCGTTCGAGGTTGGCGATTTGCACTCTATCGCAGTGAGCCACGGCGAGGGTAAGTTCGTGGTTAGCGAGGAGATGGCGGAGGAGTTGTTCGCAAATGGTCAGGTGGCATTCCAGTATGCCGATTGGGAGGGCAATGCCACAACCGATGCGCCACACAACCCTAACGGCTCTTCGTACGGTATCGAGGGTATCATCTCGCGCAACGGTCAGATTCTCGGCAAGATGGGACACACAGAGCGTTACGATGACTGCCTCTTCAAGAATATCGCAGGCGAGAAGCGACAGAATATATTTGCAAACGCAGTAGCATACTTTACAAAGTAAAAATATATGAGTGTTTTAGGAGTTTATGGTGTTGAGCACGCTTCGTCGTTAGTATATTACGGCTTGCACTCAATGCAGCACCGTGGTCAGGAGGGTTGCGGTATGGTGAGCGTCGATGCTGATAATAGAATGCATCGTCATCGTGGTCACGGACTCGTGCAGGAGGTGTTTAATGAGGCAAAACTCTCTGCATTGGAGGGAAATATGTGTCTTGGACACCTATTATATACCACCGCAGGAGGTGGTCGTAACACCGACAATATTGAGCCTCGCTTGTTTTTGCATAGGACAGGCTCATTCGCAGTTGCTCACAATGGCAACATTGTGAATGCTGAGCAGATTCGTAACTATTTGGAGTCGAAGGGAAGCCTTTTCCAGTCGAATACCAATGCCGAGCTGTTGGCTCACCTCATCAAGAAGGAGGCCGAAGAGCCACGCATCTTTACCATTATGGAGGCGTTGGATATGTTGGAGGGTTCGTTTGCATTTGTTATTATGACTGAGAATCGCCTCTATGCTTGTCGCGATAAACACGGTATCCGTCCGTTGGCTATTGGTAAGTTGGGCGATGGCTATGTGGTGTCGAGCGAAACCTGCGCCTTCGATGTTATGGGTGCAGAGTTTGTGCGCGATGTTGCCCCTGGCGAGATTGTAACAATCGACCACAACGGCTTGCGTAGTCGTCAGTATTCGCTTACAAGTGAGCACAATATGTGCGCTATGGAGTATATCTACTTCGCACGACCTGACAGCGATATCGATGGTTGCAATGTTCACGCCTTCCGCAAGGAGTCTGGTCGCCGCTTGTGGCACGAGGCACCTTGTGAGGCTGATATCGTGGTCGGAGTACCCGACTCATCGCTCTCGGCTGCAATGGGTTATGCCGAGGAGAGTGGCATTCCATACGAGATGGGACTTATCAAGAATAAGTATATCGGTCGCACCTTTATCCAACCTTCGCAGGCACTGCGCGAGAAGGGTGTGAAGATGAAGTTGTCGGCTATTCGCTCGATTGTCGAGGGCAAGCGCATTGCGCTGATTGACGACTCTATCGTGCGTGGTACGACCTCCAAGCGTATCGTTACGATGTTACGCGAGGCGGGTGCTGCGGAGGTACATGTGCGTATCGTAAGTCCTACGATGAAGTACCCTTGTTGCTACGGAGTGGATACCACAACGCAAGACGAGTTGATTAGCGCAAAACACTCGGTGGAGGAGGTTTGCAAGATTATTGGTGCCGACTCGTTGGCGTTTATGTCTGTCGAGGAGTGTTTGGCATCGTCTAATGGTAAGTGCGCAAAGATGTGCTTCGCTTGCTTCGATGGCAAGTACCCTACACCTATGACACACGATATTTCGGAAATTAACAAGAAAAAATAGATACAATTATGGCAGTAAATTACGAAAAAGCGGGCGTAAACCTCGAAGCAGGATATGAGGTTGTTCGCCGAATTAAACAACATGTGGCATCGACCAATCGACTTGGTACGATGGGTAATATCGGCGCATTTGGCGGTATGTTCGACCTCGCAGCCCTCAATATCAAGGAGCCTGTGCTGGTTAGCGGTACCGATGGCGTAGGTACCAAGTTGAAGTTGGCTTTCGCAATGGACAAGCACGATACTATTGGTATTGACGCTGTTGCAATGTGTGTGAACGATGTTTTGGCACAGGGTGCCGAGCCGTTGTTCTTCTTGGATTATGTGGCACTCGGACACAATATCCCAGCAAAGGTGGAGGCTATCGTGGCAGGTGTTGCCGAGGGTTGCCGTCAGGCAGGTTGCGCATTGATTGGAGGCGAGACTGCCGAGATGCCGGGTATGTACGAGGACGGCGAGTACGACATCGCAGGCTTCACTTGCGGTGTTGTCGAGAAGTCGCAACTTATTGATGGCTCGAAGGTTAAGGTCGGCGATGTGCTCGTTGGTATCGCTTCGAGCGGTGTTCACTCGAACGGCTTCTCGCTTGTGCGTAAGGTGTTGGCTGACAATAACCTCGATTTGAATGCAAAGTACGAGGAGTTGGGCGACCGCACTTTGGGTGAGGCATTGCTCTGCCCTACTCGCATCTATGTTAAGCAGGTATTGGAGGTAGTGCGCAACTGCGATGTTCATGGTATCTGCCACATCACGGGTGGAGGCTTTGACGAGAATATCCCACGCATCTTGCACGATGGTCAGGGCTTGCATATCAACGAAGGCTCGTGGGAGATTTTGGGAGTATTCAAACTGCTCGAAAAGTATGGTAAGATTCCTCACCGCGAGATGTTCAACATCTTCAATATGGGTGTAGGAATGGTTATCGCACTCGATGAGAGCGAGGCACAGAAGGCACTCGATATCTTGGCTGCTGCGGGTGAGAAGGCTTCGATTATCGGTCATGTAACAGCCGAGGAGGGCGTAGTAATCGAGTAATAATATATAAGTATAGATAAAAGATGAGAGCATTAGTTAGTGTTAGCGACA
>JAZRJD010000007.1:0-4867 GCA_045645625.1 Alistipes sp. | reverse complement strand
AGGAGTCCTACATCAACTACTCGATGTCGGTTATTGTGTCGCGAGCACTGCCCGATGTTCGAGATGGATTGAAGCCTGTTCACCGCCGAATCCTCTTCGATATGGATTCGCAGTTGCACCTCTATCACGACAAACCAACCCGTAAGTCGGCGCGTATTGTCGGTGATGTGCTCGGTAAGTTCCACCCACACGGCGACTCATCGGTTTACGATGCTATGGTGCGTTTGGCACAGCCTTGGGCTATGCGCTACCCACTCGTTGAGGGACAGGGTAACTTCGGCTCGATGGACGGCGACTCGCCTGCGGCTATGCGTTACACCGAGGCGCGTATGCAGAAGATTACTGACGAGGTTATGGCGGATATCGACAAGGAGACTATCGATTGGACCATGAACTTCGATGACACAGAGAAGGAGCCAACCGTACTCCCTACCAAAATTCCGTTGTTGCTCGTAAATGGTGCAAGCGGTATCGCCGTAGGTATGGCTACCAACATGGCACCGCACAACCTCTCGGAGGTTATCGATGCCTGCTGTGCATATATCGACAACACAGAGTGCACTTGCGAGGATTTGCTCCACTTCGTCAAGGGTCCCGACTTTCCTACGGGAGCCATCATCTATGGCTACGAGGGTGTTAAAGAGGCTCTCCTGACAGGTCGCGGTCGCGTGGTTATGCGCGCTCGTCACGAGATTGAGACCACCTCGACAGGTCGTCAGCAACTTATATTCACCGAGATACCTTACATGGTAAACAAGCAGGAGATGATTAAGCACATCGCAACCCTTACGAAGGAGGGTCGCTTGGAGGGTATCGCCGATGTAAACGATGAATCAGACCGTCAGGGTACTCGCGTGGTTGTAACCTTGAAGCAGGATGCTGTGGCAAATGTGGTATTGAATATGTTATTCAAGCACACCGAGTTGCAGTCATCGTTCTCGGTAAACAACATCGCACTCGTAAATGGTCGCCCGCAGGTATTGAACTTGCTCGACCTTGTACGCCACTTCGTAGAGCACCGTCACGAGGTTATAGTTCGCCGCAGCCGTTTCGATTTGCGCAAGGCAGAGGAGCGTATGCACATCGTACAGGGCTTGCTTATTGCACAAGACAATATCGATGAGATTGTAAACATTTGTAAAACTTCGAAGAGTGTTGATATTGCAAAGACAACTATTTCGGAGCGTTTCGGTTTGAGCGAGTTGCAGGCTGCCGCTATCGTAGAGATGAGAATTAGCGCATTGGTAGGCTTGGCACGCGAGAAACTCCAAAACGAGCATGACGAGTTGCAGAATACTATCGACTACCTCACCGCCGTACTCGGCAGCGAGGAGATGCAGTTGGGCATCGTGAAGGAGGAGTTGCTCGAAATCAAAGAGAAGTATGGCGATGAACGCCGTTCGGAGATTGTTTATGCTTCGGAGGAGTTCAACCCTGAGGACTTCTACGCTGACGAGGATATGGTTATTACCATCTCGCACCTCGGCTACATTAAGCGTACATCGCTTGCCGACTACCGTACACAAAATCGTGGTGGCGTGGGCATGAAGGGCTCGGCTACCCGTGACGAGGACTTTATCGAGCATATCTATGTTGCTTCGATGCACAATACAATGATGTTCTTCACCGAGAAGGGTCGCTGCTTCTGGTTGAAGGTTTACGAGATTCCTGAGGGCACACGCGCATCGAAAGGTCGTGCTATCCAGAACATCATCAACATCGAGCCTGACGACAAGGTACGCGCATACATCAACTGCAAGAAGTTGAATGATGAGGAGTATATCAACTCTAACTATATTATAATGTGTACCAAGAACGGTACCGTTAAGAAGACCAAGTTGGAGGCTTACTCTCGTCCTCGTACAAATGGTATCAACGCTATCGAGGTTCGAGAGGGTGACCGTCTTATCGAGGCTAAGCTCACAAGTGGCTCGGCAGAGATTATGATTGCAACACGCGAGGGTAAGGCTATCCGCTTCAACGAATCGACCGTACGCGAGGTTGGTCGAACTTCGATTGGTGTGCGTGGCGTATCGCTCGAAGGCGACAACGAGGCTATCGGTATGATCTGTATCGAGCCAGAGTCGAACGAAGATGTTTTGGTACTCTCGGCAAATGGTTTCGGAAAGCGTACCAATGTAGAGGAGTATCGTGTTACTAATCGTGGTGGTAAGGGCGTTAAGACCATCAATATCACCGAGAAGACTGGCGAGTTGGTGGCTATCAAGGCTGTAACCGACGATAACGACCTGATGATTATCAACCGTTCGGGTATCACAATCCGCACCTCTATCGAGCAGATTCGCGTAGCGGGTCGTGCGACACAAGGTGTACGCATCATCAACCTCCGTGAGGGCGATGAGATTGCATCGGTGGCAGTAGTGCCTGTAACCGAGGAGGAGGAGATCGAAGAGGGCGCAGTAGTTGAAGGTGCAACAACAGAGGGAGCAGAGGCGACATCGGAGGCTCCTGCTACCGAAGCAACAAACGAAAACGAATAATAAATCATAAACATTAACCGTTAGATTAATATGAAAAAAATTATCTCAATGGTAGTGGTTTTAGCGACACTGGTAGTGCCTACCGTTACCGCTCAGAAAGTAAATGATGCAGCATTCAAGGCTAAGTTGGAGAAGAGCAACCTCGACATCGAAAATCCAAAGAAGTCGAGTAAGTCTGCCACTTGGTACAACCGAGGCAAGTTGTGCATAGATGCAATTATGGCTCCTAAAAAGGATCTGTTTGCGGGTCTCGATGCCGGCATGCTCTCGATGACCATTGGCGTACCGCCAACCGAGGTCAAGGATAATATACATTCGTTTGACTGGGTAGATGTATATACCAAAGACAACAAGGTCATAGGTTGGGTTATAAAGCAGGAGGTATTCCCTAATGCTTTTGAACTTGCAAACGAGGCGTTCTTGAAGGCTTACGAGTTAGACCCTAGTTCGGCTGCCAAAATCAAAGTTGCCTTGGAGAGCCTTGTTAATCACTACACAGAGTTGGGCTCGAAGAGCATCGACATTGTGAAGTACGAGACAGCAATAGATGCCTATCTCAAAGCGGCAGAGTTGCAGAAGCACCCTGCCATCGGCAAGGAGGATCCACGCTACTACTTCTTCGCAGGTCAGTTGGCTGCATTCCTCGGAGCAGAGAAGCCTCAATACTTTGCTGAGGGCGAGAAGCATTTGACAAAGGCTCTCAACCTCGGCTTCAATGACGAGCAGGGCAACATCTTCTACTTCCTCTTCCACTGCTACTATGGTCAGCGCGAAGCGGACAAGGAGAATCTCATAAAGGCAAAGAATGCGTTGTTAGACGGTATCGAGAAGTACCCTCGCAACGAGCGCATCATGGAGGGATTGATCCAACTCTACACCTCGGAGGAGGGTATCGGCAACCCTGCCGACTTGGTTGAGCGTCTCGACAAACTCCTTGCAGAGAAGCCTGACAACACCGACTTGTGGTTTGCGCGTGGTCAGGTATTCTTCAAGTTGAAGAACTTTGACGAGTGCATCAATTCGTTCCTCAAAATCAACGATTTGAAGCCAAACGACTACGACACCAACTTCTATCTCGGCTACTTCTACATGGCGAAGGGTGACGAGGTAAACCGCGCCTTCAACGAGCGACTCGACAGCATCAACTCGCAGGAGGAGTATCAGGCAGGTTTGGCAGAGGTAAATGCTGCCTACATGAAGTCGCTGCCTTGGTTGGAGAAGGCGATGGAGTTGAAGCCTGACAGCGTAGATTGCGCCGAGTACTTGAAGGTCCTCTGCTTCCGTCTTCGCAACGAGGAGGGCATCAAGGAGAAGTACGACAAGTACAATGCTCTCTACAAGTCGTTGAAGGGCATCAAATAGAGTAGACGACAGCGAGATTAAGAATTTTTAGGGAGTTTAGGGAAGAACAGATACCCTAAATTCCCTAATTTTATTAAAACGACAGAAATTTTTTCTTACCGCCGTTGCAGTTGTTTTGGCTATATCGGCAGTGGAGGCAAAGCCAAAGTATCTGAAAAGTTGGAGCGAGGGGTGCTTGGATATTCACCATATCAGCACAGGTCGCGGTAGTTCAATGTTCTTCGTACTCCCTGATGGCGCATGCCTGCTGGTCGATGCGGGAGACTTGGGCGACCCTTCGCGTTGGAAGCACAAGGAGATTATGCCAGCAGTAGCAAGCGCAGACAAACGACCTGCCGAGTGGATTGCACGCTATATTGAGCACTTCTCGAAGCCACTGAACAAGGAGTTATACCTCGACTATGCAATGATTACCCACTTCGATACCGACCACCACGGCTATCGTGATTCGATGAACAGTAAACTTCTCAATGCTCTGAGTGCCAACGCGATTATTCTGCCTGTATGGGACCTCTATCACCCACACTCTAATGCCATGAAGCGCATTATCGACAATGGCGTTACCGAGGTCTTTCCTGCCGGTATGACCGAGGAGAATCTTGCAAAATTGGACGAGAAGGGATTTGCAGATGTTATCCGCCCTGCTGGACATATCGTTATACGAGTATTCAAGGGTGGCAAGAAGTATCAGATATTCGTACTGAACGACCGTTCGCTCGACTACGAGATAATCTACAAATCGAAGGTACTGCCTGCGGTTGGAAATGTGGAGTAGCGAGAAAATAAATCTATAATTAAGAGCCTGTCTAACAAGTTTTTTGTTAGGCAGGTTTTTTTATGTCTTTTTTTGGGGGGGGAGGTGGTTTTTTGAGTATTTTGGAGGATTTTCAGGTTGTAAATTTTGCTAATTGAGAAATAATAACTACATTTGATATAGAAATATGCGATAGCTGATGGCTATTGCTGGTATGTTCACCAACTGATTGTCGGCTTACAAAGGTTCA
>JAZRJD010000006.1:0-60038 GCA_045645625.1 Alistipes sp. | reverse complement strand
CAGCAGAGAAAAAGCAAGAGCTTTTCGGTCAGTACGGCAAGTCTAACACCGATACAGGTTCTCCAGAGAGCCAGATCGCGTTGTTCTCGTACCGTATCAGCCACCTTACAGAGCACCTCAAAAACAACCGTCACGACTTCGGCACTCAGCGTGCGATGTTGAAGATGATCGGTAAGCGCCGTCAGTTGTTGGAGTACTTGAAGGAGGTAGATATCGAGCGTTACCGTGCTATCGTTAAGGCTTTGAACCTCCGTAAGTAAGAGGTCAGCAGAATGGGGCAACTCGCCACGAGTGGGTTGCCTTCATTTTGTCTATTCAGATGATGAAGAGAGAAAAAAGAAAATTACATTTTTGACGAATTAGATGATTATGGAAGAAAAGAAGTTGTACAATGCTGTACAGAAGTTTATCCCGCTGGAAGGTGACCGCGAGATAATGATTGAGACCGGCAAGTTGGCAAAGCAGGCTGACGGTTCGGTTGTAGTTAAGCAGGGCGATACTATGTTGCTCGCAACAGTAGTAGCTGCTAAAGATGAAAAAGAGGGTACCGACTTTATGCCATTGCAGGTCGAGTACAAGGAGAAGTTCGCTGCGGTAGGTCGTATTCCAGGCGGTTTTATGAAGCGTGAGGGTAAGGCTGGCGACAACGAGATTTTGGTTGCTCGTCTTATCGACCGTGCGCTCCGTCCACTCTTCCCTGCCGACTATCACGCAGAGGTATATGTTACCGTAAACCTCATCTCGGCAGACAAGGATATTCAGGCTGATGCACTCGCAGGTTTGGCCGCTTCGGCTGCTCTCGCAGTGTCGGACATTCCATTCGGAGGTCCAATCTCGGAGGTGCGTGTAGCACGCATCAACGGTGAGTATTGTATCAACCCTACATTCTCGCAGATGAAGGACGCCGACCTCGATATTATGGTTGGTGGTACCATCGACAATATCTTGATGGTAGAGGGTGAGATGAACGAGGTTAGCGAGGAGGTTATGCTCGGCGCAATCAAGTATGCTCACGAGGCTATCAAGGGACACTGTGCTGCACAGATCGAGTTGATGAAGGAACTCGGCAAAGATGTTAAGCGCGAGTATTGCCACGAGAACAACGATGAGGAGTTGCGTCAGACCATCATCTCGGAGTTGTACGACAAGGCATACGCCATCGCAACAAGCGGCACAATGAAGCACGAGCGTTCGGAGGCTTTCGAGGCTTTGGAGGCAGAGTTCGCTTCGCGCTACACCGAGGAGGAGTTGGAGGAGAAGGCTCCGCTTATCCACAAGTACTTCCACGATGATGTACAGAAGAAGGCTATGCGCAATATGATTCTCGATGAGGGCAAGCGTCTTGACGGTCGCCGTACAGACGAGATTCGTCCAATCTGGTGCGAGGTTAATTACCTCCCTTGCGCACACGGCTCGGCAATCTTCACCCGAGGTGAGACACAGTCGCTCTCGACCGTAACTCTCGGTACAAAACTCGATGAGAAGCAGCACGATGAGGTGTTGTCCCAGGGCTCGGAGCAGTTCGTTCTCCACTACAACTTCCCTCCATTCTCGACCGGCGAGGCAAAGGCATCGCGTGGCGTAAGCCGCCGCGAGATTGGTCACGGTCACCTCGCTTGGCGTGCGTTGAAGACTATGGTACCAGTAGGCGAGGAGAACCCATACGCAGTACGCGTAGTTTCGGACATCTTGGAGTCGAATGGCTCGTCTTCGATGGCTACCGTTTGCGCAGGCTGCATGGCATTGATGGACGCAGGTGTTAAGTTGAAGAAGCCTGTATCGGGTATCGCGATGGGACTTATCTCGGATTCGGCAACTGGTCGTTGGGCTGTATTGTCGGATATCTTGGGCGATGAGGACCACTTGGGAGATATGGACTTTAAGGTTACAGGTACCCGCGATGGTATCACTGCAACACAGATGGATATCAAGGTAGACGGTCTTTCGTACGAGGTTTTGGCACAGGCATTGGAGCAGGCTCGTGTGGGTCGTCTTCACATCTTGGACAAGATTACCGAGTGTATCGCAGAGCCTCGTGAGGACTACAAGCCATTTGTGCCTCGTATCGAGCAACTCGTTATCGATAAGGACTTTATCGGTGCAGTTATCGGTCCTGGCGGTAAGGTAATTCAGGATATTCAGAAGACTACCGGCACCACTATCACCATCACCGAGACCGAGACAAGCGGATTGGTTGATGTATTCGGTGTAGACAAGGCTTCGATTGATGCAGCCATGGCGCGCATCAAGGGTATCGTTGCCGTACCGGAGGTTGGCGAGGAGTACCACGGAACAATCAAGTCGGTTGTAGATTTCGGTGCTTTCGTTGAGATTTTGCCGGGCAAGGAGGCGTTGCTCCACATCTCGGAGATTGACTACAAGCGTTTCGAGACTATGGCAGAGACAGGTTTGAAGGAGGGTGACGAGATTGATGTTAAGTTGATCGGCATCGACCAGAAGACCAACAAACTCCGTCTTTCGCACAAGGCACTTCTTCCGAAGCCTGAGGGCTGGGTAGAGCCTGAGCGCAAGCCACGCGCACCGCGCGGTGATCGTCCGGAGCGTGGCGACCGTGGAGATCGCCGTCCACGCCGCGACCACCACAAGGAGTAATATACAGTTGTTTAGACTCTATACAAGACCTGCCCGACCATTTGGTTGGGCAGTTTTTTGTGGGGAGGGTAGGTAAACACTGGAACATTTTGCAAATGCAAAATTGCCCCCTAAATTAGAATACTCAAACATATATACCCAAAACAAAAAGTTGCCCCACCGTTTTGATGGAGCAACTTTAATCCAAAAAATACTACTCTACTTCGTAGGATATGCCGCGAGGAAGAGGTCGCGCTCACGAATCTGAGCGTTAATCTTGTGGAGATTAGCAAGCGAGATATGACCCACGACATACTTGTAGTTGTCGCTGATATACTGCTCCTCGATGCTGTCGAACTCGAACAACGCCCTATCCTCCGCATTCGTATAGCGAAGATATACGCGCACCAATACATCATCGGTATACTCGACAGGTGTGCGACCAATCATGCGCTTGTACTCGTAGCGGTAGTTGTAGAAGCAAGCCATAATATCGCTCAACACCGCCGAGCCTGTCGGGTGACCACCCGCGCCACGACCAAACATAAACTGCTTGTCGTAGAATTTTCCCTTGATAACTACGCCGTTGAACTCGTCCTCGACCGAGTAGATATACTTGTCGCGCGAGATAAGTTGTGGCATCACGCTCATAATAATTTTGCCATTCTCCAACTTCTCGACATGGGCAACCAACTTGTAGCGGCGCTCCTTCTCGTTCGCAAAGCGGATATCGTTGTCGTTCATCGAGGAGATACCGTATGTAAAAATCTTCTCCGGAGCAACATAGCAGCCAAAGGCGTGTACGGTAATGATTATCAACTTGAACAACGAGTCCCAACCACCGATATCGAGTGTAGGGTCGCTCTCGGCAAAGCCCAACTCCTGCGCACGGCGAAGTGCCACATCGTAGGAGTAGTTCTCGTTAAAAATCTTCGACAAGATAAAGTTTGACGAGCCATTCAAAATACCCTTTACCGATACGAGCAGGTCGTTATCGTAGTACTCTTCGAGGTTGCGGATAACGGGTATCGAGCCGCACGCCGAAGCATCGTACAAGAGTGCCACATTGTGTTTCTGCTGCAACTCTATTAACTCTGGAAGGTGGTGTGCCAACATCTTCTTGTTGCCCGAAACCGCTGAAAGACCGCTTGTGAGGGCGCGTTTAACGATATGATATGCCGCCTCCGCATCGTCAATCAACTCAACGATAAGGTTTATATCCTTGTCGGCAAAAATATCCTCGGCGTTGTCGGTGAAGAAGTCAGCATCAACGCCACGCTCCTTCGTAATGTCGCGCACGCAGACACGCTTTATGGTCGCCTCCTTCGAGGAGATAGTGTTCAGCACATCGTAGAGACCTCGTCCCACATTGCCGAAGCCGAACATTCCGATTGTAAGTTGTTTATTTCCCATATTTTATTCGTTTATAAATTCCAAAATAAGTTTATTCAACGACTCCGCCTCCACAAGAAAACCATCGTGTCCGAACGAGGAGTCGATAAGGTGGTAGTGCGCACCATTGATATTGTCGGCAAGGTAGCGATTTTCGACCTCCGTAAAGAGAATATCGCTCGTAATGCCCACCACAAAGGTACGGCTCTTTATCGTTGCCAAAGCCGCCTCCACGCCACCGCGACCACGACCTATGTCGTGCGAATCGACCGCTTGCGATACTCGGTAGTAGGAGTAGGCATTAAACCTGCGGCGCAACTTCTCGCCCTGATAACGCTGGTACGAGTGGACTCTGCGCTTGAAGAGGTCGCCCTTCAACTCCTCGTTGTCTTGCTGCGTAAGACAATAGGCAGGACCTCCGCGATAGCTCAACAGAGCCACGCTTCGTGCCGCAGCCATACCCTGCTCACCCGCATCGTCACGGCGTTCGCCAAAGGTAGGGTCATTCTCCAAAATCCAGCGTTGCGACTCGTTGAATGCCGAAATCCAAGGTGTGGTGGTTGCTCCCGTAGCGATAAGCACCAAGTTCTCTGCCAAATCTGGATTCATTAACGACCACTCCAAGCACTGAAAGCCGCCAATCGAACTGCCGATAAGCAACTTCACACGCTTAATGCCGAGGTGGTCCGCCAATCGCTGGTGACACACCGCCATATCGCGTACGGTAACGATCGGGAAGTCGTTATACCACTTCTCGCCCGTAGCAGGATTTATCGAGAGTGGTCCCGTAGTGCCGTAGTGCGATGAGAGGAAGTTGGCGCAGATAATGAAGTAGCGCGATGAGTCGAGCAGTTTGCTCTCACCAATCATCTCGGGCCACCATGACTCAACATCTGATGATGCCGTCAGCGCGTGACAAACCCAGATAATGTTCGAGTCATCTGCATTGCGCTCTCCGTAGGTATCGTAGGCGATTGTCAACTCGCTTAATACCTCACCACCCTCCAAGTGCAAAGGCTCTGTATCGTAAAAAAATTGTGCCATATTTTTTAATTGAGAATGGAGAGTTGATAATGGATAATTAATGGTAAAAACGACAAGTCGTTTTTTGAATTATCTATTTTTATTACTCTGTCAATTATCTTATTCAATATAACTTCCTTTAATTGTCAATTCTCAATTATCAATTCTCAATTTGAGCAAAACTTTGCTCAAAGTCCTCGATAATATCCTCTACCGCCTCCAAGCCTGCCGAGATGCGAAGCAGAGTAGGCGAAATGCCTGCACGCTCCAACGCCTCATCGCTCAACTGCTTGTGGGTAGTCGATGCCGGGTGGGTAACAACCGTAATCGAGTCGCCAATCATCGTCATATTGGCAACCAACTTCAACCCCTCGACCAAGCGCACCGTACTCTTCAAAGTACCCTTCAAATCGACCGAGATAACACATGCCGCACCCTTGCGGAAGTACTTTTGTGCCAAGGCGTAACTTGGGTTATCCTCGAAGCCGACATAACTTACCGAGCGCACATTCTCATTTGCACGGAAAAACTCCGCCAACTTCGCCGTAGCCTCCGCCTCGTGGCGCACACGCAGCGACAATGTTTCAAGACCGAGCATCATCAGGTAGGTGTCGAATGGCGAAGGGCAGCAACCAAAGTCGCGCAAACCGTCCACTCGGCACTTTACGATAAATGCCTGATTTCCGAAGGTCTTCCACAAGTTCAAGCCGTGATATCCCTCCGAAGGTCCGTCAATTTCGGGATAACGACCATTGTCCCAATCGAAGGTACCGCCATCGACAATAATACCGCCCATAGCCGTACCGTGACCATTAATCCACTTTGTTGCCGAGTCGCAGATAATATCCGCGCCCCACTCGAACGGGTTGCAGAGGTAACCGCAAGCACCAAAGGTGTTATCCACAACGAGTGGCATTTGGTGCGCGTGAGCAACCTTTGCCAAAGCCTCGATATCGGCAACCACACAGCCCGGATTGGACATCGACTCCGCAAACACAAAGCGCGTATTCTCGTCAATCAACGCCTCGATACTCTCGGGTGCTGTATCTTTTGCAAAGCGCACCTCAACACCGAGGTTACGCAACGAAATGGTAAATTGGTTGTGTGTACCGCCATAGATAAAAGGCGAGGTTACGATATTGTCGCCCGCCTTGGCAAGAGCCGTAACGGTAAGCAGAATTGCCGACATACCCGATGAGGTAGCCAACGCTCCAACACCGCCATACAACGCAGCAACACGATTTTCGTAGTTCGCGGTTGTAGGGTTGTGAATTCGTGTATATATATTTCCCGGCTCACTCAACTCAAAGAGGTTAGCCGCATATTCGCAGGTCTTGAAGTGATAGGCAGCGGTTGGATATATCGCCAAACCGCGCGACAGCGTATGGTCGGTCGCATAACCGCCATGTATCTGCAATGTCTCAAAACGAAGTTTTTTACCTTCCATCGTGTGAAAAGTTTTATGAATTTATAACTTATTATATTTTTCTGAGGGGGAGTGTGTTCGAGAGTCGGACGGTGCGTAACCGTCACAATTAAAGATAGTGCCTATCGGCACATTCGCATCATACCAACCATTATGTTTTGTATGTTCAACATATCTCGAACTCTTTTGCACGGGCAAAGATACTAACTTTTCTTTATAAAAAGAAATTGCACCGCAAAAAAATGCGGTGCAACTCCATTTTCGACAACATTCAACGGCAAAAACTACTCCTCTTTTACCTTCTTGCGCCAGTTTAAAATTGGCAACAGGAATGATATTACCGATGCGCCAATCCAGAAAATCGCAGCATCGGAGAAGTCGTAGTGCTTGACCACCTCGCCGAGTTCATTTACTGTTTCGGTGATATTGCTATTTACAAGGTAACCACTCACCTTCTCCTGAATAGAGGCGGCAGCATAACTTACCATTCCCACAATACCGAGTGCTGCACCCGTAGCCTTACGAGGCACGATATCCACAGCCATCAAACCACCCAAGAATGCAATCAATACACCAATTGCAATACCAAAAAGTGCCATCGCTGCCACACTTACCCAGTACTCGTTACCACCATAGATAAATATGATGTAGGATACCGAGAGGAGTATTCCCGACACGAAGGCAGGCATCTTACGGTCGCCCTTGAACAAGATATCGGAGATCCAACCCGCCAACACAGTACCGATAACTCCCATCCACGCATTGATGGAGATAATGGTCGAAGCCTCAATAAGCGAGTAGCCCTTCTCTTCCTGCATAAAGAGTACACCCCACGAGTTCAACGAGTAGCGCGAGATATACATAAACGCCGAGGCGAGAGCCAAAATCCACACCGCAGGGGTGCGCAGAGCCAAACGCTGTGCCTCCTTTGCCGAGCCATCGTCCTTGTTTGTCTTCTCTTTTGCAAAAACCTCAATCGAAGGCAATCCCTTGCTCTCCGGTGTATCGTGCATCAGGAAGATGATGGTCAAAACACCTATTGTTCCCGCAATGGCGGCACCAAAGAAGCCCCACTGCCAGCCAGCAGCAGCGACAATCGAGCCTACGAATATAAAGGATAATCCCTCTCCGATATTGTGACTTGCCGAGAAGAATCCGTAGTATGTACCACGGCGCGAAAGAGGATACCAGCGCGACAAGGCGATAATTGCTGGTGGTGCGCCCATAGATTGTCCCCAACCGCTCAATCCCCACAAGATAGCAAAGGCGATAAATACCATAAAGGATATATTTTGCGCCGCCTCAGAGTTTATGCCAATTAGGGCATTATACTGCTCTGTACCCACCAAACCACTGATACCCATCAGTAGGCAGGCGAGAGCCGAGACAATAAGTCCCGTAGCCATAAAGCGTTTGATATTGCTGTAATCGGCAAGGAAGCCGTTTACAAACTTGCCGATGGCGTAGGTTGCCAACGACACTGCACCGATAGTACCGAGTTGGTCTGCATCAAGCAGTCCGCTATCGATAATCGGTTTCTTCATCACATTAATTGCCGCACGGCATACATAGTAGAAACTGTAACCGAGTGTTCCCGCCACGAAGGACTGGAACGCCAACGAGCGGTGCAACTTCTGCTGTCCCTTATCATCGAGGTCTGTGCGCACCGGCTTCGGCTCACTGATGCCGTAGAACTTCTTAAATGCTGAAATTAATCCCATAGTTTATTTTTTTATAAGCTGTTAGCCATTGGCTTTTTTTAGTTTTGCGAACTCCTACCCTTATCAAGACGCAGCGATTTCTGGGGGCGCAGTCTGCGACTGCTTTCTGGGGGCGGGCGTTCCGCCCTTTATGGGGACGCTCCCGTTGGTCGCTCTATGGGGTGCGCTGTTGCTTTTTGATTTTTCTACTTTCCACGCGCCCTATTACCCCTATCGCCCCTATTAAAGTTACGCCGTGATGGGTTTTCCGTTATTTAAGCGTGTGACGACCTTTCGATTTGAGATAGTTGATAAGCATCTGTGGTCGATCGGTCTGAATCATTGAGGTACCGTACGAGAGTATCTTTCCGTAGATTTTATCCTCGTTTCCAACCGCAGCATCGTCATAGTAACCGTTCTCGTCTCCGCCACAGAGTTTGCCCCACAAAGTGTTAATCCAGAGTCGCTTACCACTCTTCAACACCTTGTTAAACACCTTCTCCTCGTTTGGCAGGGTGCCATCGAAGCACATCTCGAATGCAATAAACGGAAGGTCGGTCGCGAGGTGCTCGTTGAACAATCCCTCGTGCTTTGCCCACGACTTGGCTTTATAGTTGATAACAGGCATATAGAGCATATTCTTGTCGTGCTTTGCGAAGAACTCCTTCATACCGGCAGCCGACTTACTACTCTTGATAATTACCTGATTTACCATATTGCGAGCCACAAGCATCTCCATAACTTGGTCGTAGTAGTTTATGCCCTTATCGATATTTACAAGAATACGACCCTTGCACAAATCGAGAGCCTCCTCCAAGGTCGGCATTTTGTAGCGTGTTACGGCATTCTGACCTGCACGCAGGTAGCAACTCTTGATATAGTCGAGAGTCAAATCCTTAATTGCACCCTTGCCATTGGTGGTACGGTCGATGGTGTAGTCGTGGCAAACCACCAACTTGCCATCGGCAGTGCGGTGGATATCAATCTCCACGATATCGGCACCCATCTGAATAGTTGATTCGATAGCCTCCAACGAGTTCTCGGGGAAGTTACGCCAGTCGCCACGATGCACAGAAACAAAAACATAGTCCGACTTCGGGTTGCGCAACTCGCTCAGAAGTTTGTCGGTACGGCTCTCCGCCATAGCCGTTACGGCAATAGCGACAAAGAGCAACGAAAAGATAATTTTTTTCATCTTCTATTATTTAAGTGTGAATTTTCCTGCAAGTTCAACTGTCGAGTCGGCACCCACGCCCACGAGGAAGTCGCCGGCGTCTGCCTTGAAACTCATATCTCTGTGGCAATATGCCAAATCCGAGGTCGGAATCTCGAACTCCAATACCTTCGACTCTCCTGCCTGCAACGATACTCGCTCAAAGCCCTTCAACTCGCGTACAGGGCGTGTTGTCTCGGCAACAAGGTCGCGGACATACAACTGAGCCACATCGGCACCGGCGCGCTTGCCCTTATTGGTGATTTTGATGCTGACCTTCACTACGCCACCGAGTTCAACCTCCGGAGTAACAACCTTTAAGTCCGAATACTCGAACTCGGTATAACTCAAACCATATCCAAATGGGAACAACGGCTCGTTCGGAGTGTACATATAGCGCGAAAGGTACTTCTTATCGTGCTCCGGACCTCTGCGAGGGCGACCCGTATTCTTCATATCGTAGTGGATAGGCACCTGACCGACACAATAAGGGAAAGTCATAGTGAGGTGTCCCGAAGGGTTTTTGTCGCCCGAAACCAAGTCGGCTACGGCTGCACCCTCCATTGTTCCGCCGTGCCAAGTTACAAGCACCGCATCAGCCTTCTCAATCTCGTTACGGATATCCATTGCACGACCCGTACCGAGCAACACCACTACCCTCTTGCCCGTACTTTTCAGGGCATCGAGCAGAGCCTGCTGCGGCTCGGGAACGGTAATCTCGGTGAGCGATGTCGCCTCGCCCGACTCCTTGTTGTCGAGTCCTATCGAGAGGAGTACAACATCGGCATTTTGAGCCGCACGGAGAGCCTCCTCAATTCCACCCTCTATCGAGGTGCGAATATCGGAGCCCTTGGCATAGACCACATTCTCCGCACCAAATCGCTCCTCCAAACCCTTGCGGATAGTTACCGAGCGGTGGTCTTCGCCCAAGCCGTGCCAAGCACCCTGCTGTGCGCGTGGAGCATCTGCCAACGGACCTATCAACGCTATCTTCGTACCCTCCGCCAACGGAAGAACGCCACTATTCGAGAGCAGCACCATCGACTCGGCTGCCACCTCGCGGGCAAACTCCAAGTTTTCGGGGCGATACATCACCTCCTTATGGTCTTGCGCTCCATATTTGAACGGATTATCGAAGAGTCCGAGTTGATACTTTACCGCCAACACCTCGCGACAGAGTTGGTCGATGGTCTTCTCCGACACTTTTCCCTCCTTGACAAGAGCCTCGCCGTACTTGATATAGTCTCCATCGACCATATCCATATTGAGGTGGGCATTCATCGCCTGACACGCCGCATCTTTGCCATCGGCAGCGGTGCCATGCTTTATCATCTCGTGCACGGCGTTGTAGTCCGACACAACAAAGCCCTTAAAGCCCAACTCCTCGCGGAGAAGGTCGTGCAAGAGCCACTTATTGCCCGATGCAGGAACACCCATAAAGTCATTGAACGAGGACATAACGGTAACGGCACCCGCCTCCAACGCCGCCTTGTATGGCGGGAGGTAGCGGTTACGGAACATCAACTCCGACATATCGACCGTATGGTAGTCGCGACCCGCCTGTGGTACGCCATACGCAGCAAAGTGCTTTACGCAGGCTGCAACCGTATTGTCGGCCGCAAGGTCCTCGCCCTGATAACCTCGCACCATTGCCGCTGCGATTTTTGCTCCGAGGTATGGATCCTCGCCCGAGCCCTCCGACACTCTACCCCAACGAGGGTCTGCCGAGATATCGCACATCGGTGAAAAGGTCCAATGGTAGCCTATGGCAGCCGTCTCGGTGGCAGCGATACGCGCCGAGTGCTCTATGGCATCGATATTCCACGAACACGATGCCGCCAGATTTTCGGGGAAGATAATTCGGCAACCATGGATAATATCGTAGCCGAAGATAAGCGGAATACCCAAGCGGCTCTCCTCGACTGCTACGCGCTGCAACTTGTGCATCTCCTCGGTGGAGCGGATATTGAGGAACGAGCCTACACCACCTCTGCGAATGGACTCATCTACATTCTCCACGCCTCCGCCCGGACCCGTGACAGTGCCCTTCTTTGGAACGAACTGCTGCAACTGACCTATCTTCTCGCCAAGAGTCATCTTCTTAACGAGTTTGTCGGCAAACTTATACGCCTCGCTCTCCTTCGATGTCGGCTTTGCGGTCGAGACACTTGCCACACACAATATCAGCGCGGTCAATACAAACAAAAGTCTCTTCATAACTTCTCCATATTAGATTAGTTTTTACAATCAAAGACTGCTTCATCGAGAGAAACAGTCTTTGAAAAGTTGGTTACTACGACCTATTTTGCCTGCCAAACAAGGGCTGCCGCACCAAGAATAGCAGCATTCTTATTCTGCAACTCGCTCGGGAGAACTTTTACCTTGTTCTTGAATGCAGGTAGCATATTCTCCTCCATGTACCACTTGATAGGGTCAAAGAGGATTGCACCCGCCTTGGCAAGACCTCCGAAGATGAAGATAGCCTCAGGCGAGGTGATTGTCACTGCATCTGCCAAAGCGTAACCGAGTTTCTGACCTGTAAGGCGGAATGCCTCCTTCGAAATAGCATCGCCCTTGGCTGCAAACTGCGAGAGCATAGCCGAATCAACCTGCTGGAATGTGAGTTCGCGAAGTGGCGAAGGGTCATTCATCACTGCCAACAACTCGAATGCGGTACGCTTGATACCGATAGCCGAAGCGTAGGTTTCGAGACAGCCCTTGCGACCACAACCGCACTCACGACCACCGCGCTCAACGATAACATGTCCGAACTCGCCAGCAAAGCCATCGTGACCATAAATCATCTCGCCATTTGCCACAAATCCCGAGCCTACACCCGTACCGAGGGTAATCATTATAAAGTCCCTCATGCCCTTCGCGCCGCCATAGACCATCTCGCCGATAGTTGCAGCGTTGGCATCGTTGGTGATATATACAGGTACATTGAGAAAGTGCTTACCCAAATCATCGGCAAAGTTGAAGTTACGCTCCTCCTCTTTACCCTCGTCTGCCGAGGTGTACTTCCAGAGGTTTGCAGGCATCTCGACAGTACCCTTGTAGTAGTTGGCATTTGGCGCACCTACACCGATACCCACCAAGTCGAAGTCGAAATTCACGCTATACATCAACGCCTTCATCGCCTCGGCGAGGTCGTTGATATAGCGAGGATAGTCGCTATATGCAGGATATGCCTTTGTCGAAATTACCGACTCTGCGAAAATTTCGCCCTTCTCATCTACCAGACCGAATGCGGTGTTGATACCACCGATGTCAATACCAAAAACAAGTTTTTTCATAATAAAGTAGTTATTTTAGATTGTTTAACATTATATATTCGCGATACATTAAGCAGTCAAAGTTACGAAATTTTTGCAACATTGCAAATTTTTACACTCCCGATTTACATAAATTGCGTAAATTCAACAATCGTTATTAAAACCGACTATTTTTTTATATATTTGCAGATTGAAACTAATGTAATCGCACATAACACTATGAAACGCTACCTACTACTGCTTCTCGCCGCGACAATCTCGTTGGCGGCATGCACCGAAAAGAGCAACCACATCGCCTCTGCACCGCAGACCTCGCGCGAGGAGGTCGATGCCAATCCGCGTATCGCAGTCCCTTCGATGACGGCTTATACGGGCGAGATGTTCACCACCCCCGATATCGAAGTTCCGGCGGGTTTCGAGCCTATATTCCTGACCGGTTACCTGCGTCATGGTTCGCGTTTCGAATCGGATGAGCAGTATCCGACCGACACCCACAACTACTTCCACAAGGCTGACGAGTGTGGCATATTGACACCGCTCGGCAAGCGCGTCAAAGAGTTTATGGATTGGAACTACGATTACCACCAAGAGCGCATCGGCGACCTTACCGACACAGGTTTTGCACAGCACGAGGGCATTGCACATCGCTACTTTGCCCGCTTCACATCGCTCTTCAAGGAGGGCAGTAGAGTTGAGTCCGTAAGTTCCACCTCGCCACGCGCTATGATGAGTATGGTAGGTTTCAACGAGGGGTTGAAGGAGTGCAACCCAAAACTCAACAACCACATGCAGGCATCGGAGGTTACCGCAGCAGCAATGCGCCCACAAAAGTCGGCACACAACCCTGCATACCCCGCTTCGGAGGAGAAGATGTATAAGGACTTCATGAAGAAGGAGGTTAATGCCAAACTTGTAGAGTGGGGCTCTCGTCAGGATTTGAGCCATGCGCACAATGCGCTCTTTACCGACCCCGACAAGTTCTTCTCGATGTTCGAGAAGCCAGGTTTCAAGATTATGACCGACATATACAAGCGACTCGCCTTTGCGCAGAACTTCGGCATCAACGACCGCACCCTCATAGACGAGGTCTTCACACCCGAGGAGCGACACATAATCTACAAGCACGAAAATTGCGCTTGGCACTATCGTTGCGCCTCGGCAGCACACCCTATACTTGCAAACAACATGTCGCAGTCGCGTGTCTTGGTCGATTATATCGTAGCACAGGCAGACAAAGCCCTTGCCGGCAATAGCGAGGCTACGATACACCTCTGCTTTGGTCACGACCTGAATATAATTCCGCTTTGGAATATCTTTGCCTTGGAGGGTATGCCACTCTACTTTGGCGAGGGCAACGAAACGGTGGACTATGTGGCGGAGCATTGGCGCGGCTACAAAATTACGCCAAAGGCGGCGAATGTAATCTTCGTCTTCTATCGCAACAAGGCGGGCGAGGTATTAATGCGCCCACAGGTTAATGAGCGCGATGTCGAGATACCTATCGCAACTGCAACCCCACACTTCTACGACTGGACAAAGGTCAAGGAGTTGGCATACGAGCGACTTGCAGAGTTGGATAAAATCAAGAAAATGAAGTACTAAACAATATGAGACTATTCACAAATAGCGAAGTTCTCGTCCTCTTCGAGCGACATATCGCGCAGATGGCTACACCTGCCGAGCCGCAGAGGCTCTATGCCCCGATAAAGTATGGTTTGGAGGAGGGTGGCAAGCGTATTCGACCTACACTGTTGATGCTTACCTACAACCTCTACGCCGAGGATATCGAGCGCGCCCTGATGCCTGCTATGGCGGTGGAGATTTTTCACAACTTCACACTGCTGCACGATGACATTATGGACAATGCCTCCGTGCGCCGAGGTCGCCCATCGGTACCTGCCAAGTGGGGCGACAATGTTGCCATTCTCTCGGGCGATGCGATGTTGATTTTGGCATACTCCTACCTGCAACGCACCGATTCGGAACGACTCTCGCAGATATTCGAGCGATTTAACAAGATGGCAGCCGAGGTGTGCGAAGGTCAGCAGTTCGATATGGATTTCGAGACACAGAAGAAGGTCTCGGTGGTCGAGTATATGCAGATGATTGAACTCAAAACTGCCGTACTGCTGGCAGGCTCGGCAACTATCGGAGCAATGCTCGCAGGTGCTTCGGAGCACGACTGTCGCCACCTCTACGACTTTGCGTTGGAGGTAGGTTTGGCATTCCAACTCCAAGATGACCTGCTCGATAGTTATGGCGATGAGAGACTCGGCAAGAAGATTGGTGGCGATATTCTCGAAGGCAAGAAGACAATCCTGATGATCGAGGCATTTTCGCGTGCCTCGGAGGAGCAGCGCGAGGTGTTGCGCACCACGCACTTACGCAAGGATTTGAGCGATGCCGAGAAGATATCCAAAATCAAGGCGTTGTACGATGAGTTGGGCGTTCCCGAGAGGGTTGAGAAGCAGATTGCGCAGAAGTTCCAGAAGGCACTCGGCATTCTCGACACCCTCAAAGTACCCGCCGAGCGCACCGAGGAGTTACGCCGCTACGCCGCCAACCTTGTAGGAAGAAAGAGTTAAGCGAAATACGAAAGACGACCGCCGCGATTAAGCCGAATACAGAGACTGCTAGCAGACTCTGTTGAGGCGGAGCGGTGAAGAGCCGTGCTTGCGCGGCTCAAAGACGAGAGAAAATAATTTTTAATTTGCCTTCCGCGCACCCCAGTAAAGCGACCAACGGGAGTGTCCCCAGTAAGGGCGGAACGCCCGCCCCCAGTAACCCCCAGAAAATGTTGCGCCATGATAAGGGTAGGAGTTTGTAGAACAAAAAAGCAAAATATGACAAGACAAGATATCGAAATAATGGCACCCGTAGGGTGCTACGAGTCACTCCATGCCGCGATAAATGCCGGTGCTAACTCTGTATATTTTGGCATTGGAAGGCTAAATATGCGTTCCGCCTCGGCAGCAAACTTCTCCGAGGCAGATATGGAGCAGATTGTCGCCATCGCCCACGCTGCGGGCGTTAAGACCTATCTTACGGTCAATACCATCATCTACGACAACGAGTTGCAGAAGATGCACGAGGTGGTAGATAAGGCAAAGGCGGTGGGTGTCGATGCCATTATCGCCTCGGACTTGGCGGTTATCACCTATGCCTACCACGCAGGCGTTGAGGTGCATATCTCCACACAATGCAATATCTCTAACTCGGAGGCAGTAAAGTTCTTCTCGCAGTGGGCCGATGTGGTGGTCTTGGCGCGCGAGTTGTCGTTGGAGCAGATTGCCGAGGTGCATCGCGCCATCGTGGAGCAGGACATTCGCGGTCCGAAGGGCAAATTGGTTGAGATTGAGATGTTTGCTCACGGAGCATTGTGCATGTCTATTTCGGGCAAGTGCTACCTGAGTCAGCACGAGACAAACTGCTCGGCAAATCGTGGTGCTTGCCGACAGATTTGCCGCAGAAAATACACCATTCAGGATAAAGATACGGGCGAGATGCTCGATGTTGATGGTCGCTATATCCTCTCGCCAAAGGATCTATGCACGATTGATTTCCTCGACCAATTTATCAACGCGGGAGTTCGTGTATTGAAAATCGAGGGACGAGCACGCGGTGGCGAGTATGTCAAGCGCGTGGTTGAGGCGTACGACAAGGCTCTGCGGCTGATTGAGGCAGGCGAGTACTCGCGCGAGAGTGCCGAGGAGTTGAAAGAGGGTTTGTTGCGTGTCTTTAATCGTGGATTCTGGGGCGGATACTACGCCAATAAACTCGTTGTCGAGCATACCAACGCCTACGGCTCATCGGCAACACACCGCAAGGAGTATGTGGGCAAAATCACCAACTACTTCAAGAATATCGGCGTGGCGGAACTTACTGTTGAGGCTTCGACCTTATCGACAGGTGATGACATACTGATTATGGGCGAAACTACGGGTGTAGTGGAGCAGAAGGCGGAGGGCATTGTTCTCAACGAACAGGTTGTCGAGGGTGTCAAGCAGGGTGATGTATGCTCACTCAAAACCGCACTTCCCGTACGCCGTGGCGATAAACTCTACAAAGAGGTAATGCGATAGACGGAAGACGAGATGCAGAGGGCAGAGGGCAAAATTAAAGGTTAAAATCACTTTTTAGGCTTTTCGAACTCCGAGCGTGGTCAAGGCGCAACGATTATAGGGGTGATAGGGGCAATGGGGCGGGCTTTAAGCCCTTAATAGGGGTTATAGGGTGCGCTGTTTGTCTATTTTATCTTTTCGCGCACCACTAACAACATTAACCACACTGACTCCGCCAACTGAACAAAATAAATGCTTTTTTCACAGCAACACCTTCCACAATAACACCTCCCACAACAATACTTTTTCCCACGACAGATTCGAGCGGTCGCAGCAGGTTTGAGCAGAGCAAGGGAGGCGATTACAATCGTAGATTGTTTGGGTTTGTTTGATGATGTCTGAAAATCTATTTTCAAAGACAATCATCGAACAAAGACAAGAGATTGCGACTGCAATAATCGCTGACCGCAGACAAGTCTGCCGAGACGCCACCGACTGAACGAATCCCTCTCTTTCCGCCACAAAAAAAGAGCAGTGAAAAATTCACTGCTCTGTGGCGGAAAGAGAGGGATTCGAACCCCCGGACCCTCTCAGGTCATCGGTTTTCAAGACCGGCGCATTCGACCACTCTGCCATCTTTCCAGCGACAAAGGTACAACCTTTTTTCGGTTTTGCAAAATTTTTCCATAAAAGTTGAATTTTTGGGCGATATTTTCTAACTTTGTAGGTTGTAATCGGACTATGCTCTGAAAGAGCAGTGCAAAAAGAGCACATCGGAACGATTTACAGAGCAGAGAGCAATAAGTTTACAGACAAAAACCTCCCAAGAGGGTGAAATCGTAGGCGATGAGACTATTTTTGGGCGTTGAGCAGTGGCGGAAAGCGGAGCATACTTGGCGTATGTGAGCATTTACGACACAAGCAAGGTGCAAAAAGAGTCCATCGGAACGATTTACGGAACAAGAAGTAATAAGTTAACAAACAATAATAAAAAAGAAAAAAGTATGGGAAGAGCATTTGAGTATCGCAAAGCGCGAAAAATGAAGAGATGGGGTCATATGGCTCGTGTCTTTACGAAGATTGGTAAGGAGATTGAGATTGCAGTAAAGGCGGGCGGTAGCGACCCATCGGCAAATACTCGTCTGCGTATCTTGATGCAGAACGCAAAGGCGGAAAATATGCCTAAGGAGAATGTCGAGCGTGCTATTAAGCGAGCTACCGACAAAGATGCAGCAGACTACAAGGAGGTAATCTACGAAGGATATGGTCCTAATGGTATCGCAGTGCTTGTCGAAACTGCAACCGACAACACCAACCGAACAGTGGCAAATATCCGTATGTACTTCAATAAATGTGGTGGTACTCTTGGAAACTCGGGTTCCGTAGGCTTCATGTTCGAGCACAAGTGCGTATTCAAGTTCAAGGCGGAGGGTGCAGACCCAGAGGAACTCGAACTCGAAATGATTGACCTCGGCGTAGATGAGTTCTATGTAGAGGAGGACGGCATCAATGTATATGCCCCTTACGAGTCGTTCGGTGCTATTCAGAAGTGGCTCGATGACCAAGGCTTTGAGATTGTATCGGGAGAGTCGGTGCGCATTCCTACCGACACGAAGGAACTCGATGCAGCAGGTCGCGAGGCTGTCGAGAAACTCGTTGAGAAGTTGGAGGAGGACGATGATGTGGTTAATGTTTACCACACCATGGCCGAGTCTGACTCGGAGGAGTAGAGACAATTTTTGGACAAAAAAATATAGATGGTATGAACAACAAGTATGCATTGCCCAAAGATGGTGGATTGATAGTAAATGATGCTTTCAAGGATCTTACGCAACGCTACGAGAGAATTGCAACTCGTGCCTACGAAAGTGAGTATATTGGCGTTCAGTATGTAGCCGACAATATCGTAGCGGCTATTCAGGCGCACAAGGGGGATAGACCTTTTGTGTTGGGATTAACCACCGGCAAGAGCCCTATTGGTCTCTACCGCGAGTTGGTAAAGCGTTACAAGGCAGGAGAGGTTAGTTTTGCCAATGTTGCCGTGTATAGTTCGGACGAGTTCTACCCTATGGCGGCGGGACAGAAGCAGAGTCGCAACTACCATATCCACGAGGAGTTGCTCGACCATATTGACATTCGCCCCGAGAATATAAATATCCCAGACGGAACACTCGCCCAAGATAAGATATCGAATTTCTGTGCCAACTACGGCAGGGAGGGCATCGACCTGATGGTTGTAGGCATAGGCGAAGATGGACAGATCGGCTTCAACGAGCCCGGCTCACTCGCCAACTCGAACACCCGTCTTGTGCAGTTGTCGTACCACACACGCAAGGTGCAGGCGGAGTTCTTCAATGGCTTGTCGAAGACCCCGAAGATGGCTATTACGATGGGACTCAACACCATCATGGAGGCGAAGCGCATTATCATGATGGCGTGGGGCGAGAACAAGGCAGCAATCATTCGCCGCGTTGTGGAGGGAGAGGTCTCTCCTCAAATTCCTGCATCTATCTTGCAGCGACACGCCGACATCGAGGCGGTTATTGACGAGGGTGCGGCATCGCAACTCACCCGCGTGCAGACCCCTTGGCTTGTTGGTCCGTGCGAGTGGACTCCGAAGTTTGTCCGCAAGGCGGTGGTTTGGCTCTGCAATGTTGTCAAGAAGCCTATTTTGAAACTGACCTATCAGGACTATCTCGAAAACTCACTCGGTGAGTTGTTGGAACAGGGACGCACCTATGATATAATTAATATAGATGTATTCAACGACCTACAACACACCATCACCGGCTGGCCGGGAGGAAAGCCGAATGCCGATGACTCGACACGCCCTGTGAAGTCTACGCCATATCCGAAGAATGTGTTGATATTCTCGCCACACCCTGACGATGATGTTATCTCGATGGGTGGAACATTTATCCGTCTTGTGGAGCAGGAACACAATGTCCATGTGGCATACGAGACCTCGGGTAATGTGGCGGTGCACGATGATGTGGTGTTGCAGAATATCGATGTTGCGCACGAGTTGGGCTTTGCCGATGAGTATGCGCATGTCGAGAGCATCATCAAGAGCAAGCGTGCAGGTGAGCCCGAGCCACGCGAGTTGCTCAACTTGAAGGGTGCAATTCGCCGTGCCGAGGCACGAGCAGCAGTGCGCTCGTTCGGCTTAAATCCGGACACCAACGCACACTTCCTCAACCTGCCGTTCTACGAGACTGGCGGCATTCGCAAGAGTCCGTTCACAAAAGAGGATATCGATATTGTGGCAAATTTATTGCGTGAGGTTAAGCCTCACCAGATATATGCCGCAGGCGACCTGTCGGACCCACATGGCACACACCGCACCTGCATCGAGATTGTCTTGGAGGCTATCGATGTGGTACGCAACGATGAGTGGTTTAAGGATTGCCACTTGTGGCTCTATCGCGGAGCATGGATGGAGTGGGACCTTGGCTCGGTGGATATGGCAGTGCCACTCTCGCCAAACGAGATGATAATGAAGCGTCACGCTATATATCGCCACCTTTCGCAGAAGGATATTGTTCCGTTCCCGGGCGATGATCCACGCGAGTTCTGGCAACGCAGCGAGGAGCGCACACAAACAACAGCTAAACAGTATAACGACCTTGGAATGGCGGAGTATCAGGCCATAGAAGTATTCGTTAAAATGTTCTAATTTTACATTTCAAACCTATTAAACTTTAAGATTATGAGATTGATTATTCAAAACAATCAGCAAGATGCAGGTAGATGGACCGCAGAGTACATCGTAAACCGCATCAATGAGAAGGAGGCAGCAGGAGGTCGTTTTGTTCTCGGTTTACCAACAGGCTCTACTCCTCTTACAACCTACGCTCACCTTATCGAGTTGTATAAGGCAGGTAAGGTATCGTTCAAGAATGTTGTAACATTCAATATGGACGAGTATGTAGGTCTTCCTGAGGAGCACCCTGAGAGTTACCACTCGTTTATGTGGAACACCTTCTTCAACCATGTTGATATCAACCCTGCAAATGTAAATATCCTCAACGGAAATGCACCCGACTTGGCAAAGGAGTGTGCAGAGTACGAGGCAAAGATTGTTGCTGCGGGCGGTATCGACCTCTTCTTGGGCGGTATTGGCGAGGACGGTCACTTGGCGTTCAACGAGCCATTCTCTTCGCTCAACTCGCGTACTCGCGTAAAGACTTTGACCTACGACACTTTGCTCGTTAATTCGCGCTTCTTCGACAACGATGTAAACAAGGTGCCAAAGCAGGCTATGTCGGTGGGTGTTGCTACCGTATTGTCGGCAAAGGAGGTTATTATTCTGGCATTTGGTCACAAGAAGGCTATGGCGTTGCACCACTGCATCGAGGGCGCATACTCGCATGTATATACCGCATCGGCAATTCAGGTACACCCACGCGGTATGGTAGTTTGCGATGAGCCGGCAACCGTAGAGTTGAAGGTTGGTACTTATCGCTACTTCAAGGATATAGAGAAGGATAACTTGTAATATCACGATAGTGTCAATAGGAAAATGGCTGTTCGATAAGTTTCGAACAGCCATTTTGTCACTATATCAGTACAATCTCTACTTTACATTCTGCAACTCAACGAGTTTCGCATAGACTCCTCCCTTGGCGAGAAGTTCATCGTGCTTGCCCTCCTCGACAATGCGACCCTCGTCAATAACGAAGATGCGGTCGGCATTCATGATGGTTGAGAGGCGGTGGGCAATAACCACAGAGGTACGACCTTTGAGTAACTTGGTAAGTGCATCTTGCACAAGTTTCTCGCTCTCGGTGTCGAGTGCAGAGGTCGCCTCATCGAGAATTAGGAAGTCGGGGTTTTTAAGCACTGCACGAGCGATACTCAAACGCTGACGCTGACCACCAGAGAGTTTTGCTCCGCGGTCTCCGATATTGGTGTCGTAACCCTCAGGGCTCTCCATAATAAAGTTGTGAGCATTTGCCACCTTGCAGGCTGCAACAATCTCCTCATCGGTGGCATCGGTACGACCGAGTGAGATATTGCTCTTTATGGTGTCGTTGAAGAGCACGGTCTCCTGCGACACAAGGCTCATTGCTGCACGCAGAGAGTCCTGCTTATAGTCGCGGATAGATACGCCATCGATAAGGATATCGCCGCTATTGGTGTCGTAGAAACGCTCCATCAATTCGCTCAAAGTAGATTTTCCGCCACCCGAAGGACCTACGAGAGCAACGGTTTCGCCCTTGCGCACCTCGAAGGATACGCCGTGGATAATCTCACGCGACTCATCGTACGAGAAGTGTACATCGCGGAACTCAATTTTATCGTTGAAGCCCTTGAACTCCTTGGCATCGGCAGCATCGTTTATATCGTTGTGGGCATCGAGCACCGCAAAGATACGCTCACCTGCCGCAACACCCTGATTGATATTTGCGAACTGGTCGATAAAGGCGCGTACGGGGCGGGTAATCTGCGAGAAGGCGGCGATAAAGGCTATAAAGCCCGCAGCACTCAACGAGCCACTCATAACGAGTGAGCCTCCGAATACCAAAATTATTGCCACGGCGGTAATGCCCAAGAACTCGCTCATTGGCGAAGCCAACTGCTGACGGCGTGCCATCCAGAGCAGTGTATCGGCAAGGTTTTGATTTAGCGAGTGGAACTTCTCCTTGATATAGTCGGCAGCGTTGTAGGTCTTGACGATTTTGATGCCTCCGAGAGATTCATCGAGGACACTCACCAAGTCGCCCATACGCTGCTGGCTCTTACCCGCAGGACGGCGTAACTTCTTGACTATATTGCCGATAATAAGACCTACGAATGGCAGGAACAGCACCGAGAAGAGTGCTAACTCCCATGATATACTCAACATCAGCACGAGGTATCCGATAATCAGGAACGGCTCGCGGAATGCCACCTGCAAGGTGTTTGTGATGCAGTACTGCACAACCATAACATCGGAGGTTATGCGCGAGATGATATCGCCCTTGCGCTGACCGCTGAAATAGCCCACATCTTTGCCTATCACGCAGTCGAACATCGTATTGCGCATACGCTGTACGGTGGTAACACGCATATTCTCGACCGTATATCCACCGAGGTAGCGGAAGAGATTCGAGAGCAAGTTCATGGCGATAAGAATCACCGCCAACATTATCAATACATTGGTAACGCGCCACTCCGTGCCGAAAGTCATCGTGTAGAAGTAGTTGAGCCACTGCTGCAATGCTGTTCCCTTAAATGAGAGGGCAGGCATATCATACACAGGTTGAAAAGCGTATCCCTCCGAGAACATAGCGTTCAGGATAGGCATAATCATCGCGTAGTTGAATGTATTGAACAGGGCGTGCAACGCCGAGAAGAAGAAGTATGGCATAGCATATCTGCTTATCGGCTTGGCAAAGCCCAGCAATCGTAGGTAGGTCTTAAACATAGGTCTATATCTTTATACTAAACCCTCTTCGTGGTATTCGTGTACTGATTTTATGTAGTGTTCGATGGTCTCCTCCATCGAAACGAAGGACTTGCCACCGGCAGCGTTTTTGTGACCTCCGCCATTGAAGTAGCGGCGGGCAAAGGTATCGACATCGACATCGCCACGCGAACGGAGCGATACGCGGATAAAGCCTGTCTGCGCGGTAAACATCGCCGACATCTTCATCTTCTTGACCGTAAGCGGATAGTTCACAAAGCCCTCGTTATCGCCCTGCTGAAACCAGAACTTACGCATCTCCTCCTCCGTAAGTGACATGTATGCCACGCGACCACCAAGCAGCGTCTTCATCTTGCGGTTGATGGTGTAGCCAAACAATCGCGCACGCCCCTCGGTAAAGGAGTTGTAGACATTGTTGTATATCTGCGGGATATTGATGCCCGTAGCCGACAACACCGCCACCGCCTCGAACAAATCGGGCGTGAGATTCGAGAATGCGAAGTTACCCGTATCGGTCATTATACCGACATAGAGTTGTGTCGCCACCCTCTCGGTTATAGCCTCCTTGCCGTAGAGAGCCACGATTATCGAGTACATCAGAAATGCCGTACTCGACGAGTCGGGATATGAGAACATAATATCGAAACCCTCGGCAGGGAATAGGTGGTGGTCGATAAGCACCCTCTTTGCGGTGGTATTCTTCGCCACGACCTCGCCCAAAGCATCGGCGCGAGTGAGTGAGTTCATATCGGCGCAGACGATAACATCTGCCTCATCGAGAGCCCTCTCAGTGAGGTGGTCAGCATCGTTGCGGTAGATTATAATATCCTTTGAATTGGGAATCCAGCGCAAGTAGTATGGATAGTTATTCGGCAGAGTGCAGGTCACTTTGTGTCCTCTTTGAGTAAGCACCTCCGCCAGCGCAAGCGATGAGCCAATGGCATCACCATCGGGGTTTGTATGCCCCACAACAACGACATTACAAGGCTCTGCAAAGAGGCTTCGCAACTCGTCTATCTTATTTATATCTAACATCATCGGCGCAAATATACGAATAAATTGAGAATTGAGAATTGAGAATTGAGAATTTTTTCGGGATTATATGGTTTTGTGTTGTTTTTACAGACCCCCTCCGCTACGCTCGTTCTCTTCCCTTTACTTGGGGCTTTTAGCCATCAGTTTATTCTTCGTTTGAAAATACTTACAATATATTGTAATGCCGCAATTTTCGCACTTTGGTTTGCGGGCAAGGCAGGTGTAACGACCGTGCAAAATAAGCCAGTGGTGAGCCTTGGGCAGTAGGTGCGAAGGGATATACTTTTCGAGTTGCAACTCCGTAGCGCGAGGAGTCTTTGCCCCGACCGACAGACCTATGCGTGCCGAAACCCTAAATACATGAGTATCAACGGGCATAACCTCCTTATTCCAAACCACTGCACCTACAACATTTGCCGTCTTGCGCCCCACACCCGGCAGGCGCATCATCTCCTCGATATCGCTCGGTACCTCGCCACCAAACTCCGCAACCAACATTCGCGCCATAGCCGCCAAATTCTTCGCCTTGTTGTTTGGGTAGGAGATGCTCTTAATATAGGCGTAGATATCCTCTGCCGAGGCTTTTGCCATATCGAACGGCGTAGGATACGCCTCAAAAAGTGCCGGCGTAGTGAGATTTACGCGCTTGTCGGTACATTGCGCCGAGAGGATAACCGCCACCAGCAGTTGGTAGGGATTCTCGAAATTCAACTCACTCTCCGCCACAGGCATCGCCTGCTCGAAGTAGTCGATTATTGCCTTATACCGTTCTTCTCTTTTCATATTTCCGTTTTCCGTTCCTCAATAACTTCTTCACAAAGAGTCCGTAGGGTTTTATGTTAAAAATCTGCATCGGGCAGTCCTTAATCTCGCACCACCAACGCTTCACAAAATCGCCCACCGAGCCGATATGAGAATGTACCCACATCGCAGTATTCATTCTCTCGTGCAAGAGGTGTCGGCGTTGGCGAGAAGCGTTGTAACGCTCGTCAAACCAAAGTTTTATATTCGATGATGAGTCGCAAAAGGCGAGTCGCTTTGCAAGGCTTGTGCTATGACTTACACTATCAGCAAATACACGATGCACCGCCATTACTTGGTCGATATATGCCACCTCGTAGTGCGCCGCCACATAGAGCCACATCGGCAAATCCTCGGTCAGCCATTCGGGGTGATTTTCGGGTTTTTCGGTGGCGTAGTATGCCATTACCGCATCGCGCCGAGCCAATGTCGTGCAGTTCTCCACGCACCAGTCGTGTAGCAGCGCATCGAGCGTGGTGTGTCCCTTCCCTGCTGGGAAGTAACCGACCAAATCACCATTTTCATCTCTGCGCTTGGCACGGGCATAACACAATCCCACATTTGGATTTTGTTCCAAAACAGCCACCTCCATTGCTAAATGCTCCGTATCCAAGAAGAAGTCATCGCCATCGCAAAAGGCGATATATTTACCTCTTGCAGCCTCTACACATCGGCGATAGTTCTCGCGCCAGCCGACATTCTCGGTCGAGACGATAAGAGTTATCTGTTCGGGATTGCATTGTAAATAGTGCTCACATATATCGAGCGTACCATCGCTGCTACAATCCTCGCCCAGCACAATCTCCACACCAAAATTGCACTCCTGTCCGAGTATGCAGCCAAGAGCCATCTCCAAATATCGTTCTTGGTTGTAGGTGGTAACGATAACTGAAACAAGCGGTGTCATAACGCTATAATTTTGTAAGTTTTGCGAGTTTCGAGAGCAGGGTTTTCTCCTCGCCCGAAGCAAAGCGAACAACAAGTTTATGGTCGGTAGCAAGAGGTACAACCTGCACTATCTCGCCCCTGCCGAACTTCGGGTGTTCCACACGCTCACCCACTGAGTATGCACAAGGCTCCGAAGTAACCTGCCCCACGGTCGAAGTCGCCATACGGCGCATGCCCGACACATCGCGCTGCGGAGTCGGTTGCGGTCGCGAAATAACCTCTCTCGTCTCTCGTCTCTCGTCTTATTCTGGTAACGAACATCAAACCTACGGCGCAAAGCATCAATCGCCGACTCCTCCTTGCCTCCGCCGACAATTTTTACGCTGCCCTGCTCGCCACGCGACCTATTGCCACGCAGGTTGAAGTCGCAATCGACATACTGCTCGTCTATCTCGGCAAGGAAACGGCTCGGCTTCACAAAAGATGTATCTTCACCCCATCTTGGTCGCATTTCCACACACGAAAGCGTAGCCAACGACTTTGCACGGGTGAGTGCGACATAGAATAATCTTCGCTCCTCCTCAACACCCTCAGCCGTTTCAAGCGCACGCTGTGAAGGAAAGAGATTCTCCTCGCACCCCACGACATAGACATAGTCATACTCCAAACCCTTGGCAGAGTGTACCGTCATCAGCGTTACTCGCTCTTTTTCCTCCTCACCCTCCTTGTTGTCCATATCGGTAAGGAGCATCAGCGATTGCAACCACTCATCGACTGTAGCTTGCTCGAAATATTCACGATCACCATTAGCAATATCTATATCAACTTGGTCTTTGAATCTCTTCATTGAATTCATTACTTCCTCGAGGTTTTCTACTGCAGACTGCGCTTCGGGCGTATTCTGTGAACGGTAGAATGGCAACAAACCACTTCGCACCGCCACCTCCATACCGAAGTCGTACAACCCCTTCTGCTCGCGCTCCAACGACAACGAGCGAATGAGAGCCACAAACTCGGTAACCTTCTTTACGATAGCTCGCTCAACCGCATCGGCAGGAGTACGCTCAACCATTGTATCGACTGCCTCCCACATCGAAATTTGCTTCTCTTGTGCTATTGCCGCAATACGCTCAACAGTAGTATCGCCGATACCTCGTGCCGGAGTGTTGATAATGCGCTTGAAAGCCTCGTCATCACGAGGGTTTATGATAAGGCGGATATACGAGAGCATATCCTTAACTTCTTTATGTTCATAAAAAGAGTTTCCCTTATAAATGCGGTATGGAATACCTCTAATCCTTAGAGATTTTTCCAACTCTAAAGATTGACTATTAGTACGATATAAAATAGCTACATCACTCCATTTACTTCCATTTTCTCTCACTCGATCCCTCAAATCAGATATAATAAGCTTCGCCTCCTCTGAAGCATTAAATGCCTTGAAGATGCGAATCTTTTCGCCTGTCGCACCCTCCGAGAAACAGCGTTTTTTGAGTCGGCGCGAGTTGTGGTCGATAACCGAGTTTGCAGCATCGACAATGGTCTGTGTCGAGCGATAGTTCTGCTCCAACTTAAAGACCTTTGCCTGCGGATAGTCGCGCTGAAAGGAGAGGATATTTTCGATTTTCGCCCCTCGGAACGAGTAGATACTCTGCGCATCATCGCCCACAACGCAGATGCGGGAGTGGTGCTGCGCCAAGCGGCGAACAATGATATATTGGGCATTGTTGGTATCCTGATACTCATCGACCAAGACATACTGAACACGCTCCTGATATCGCGCCAGCACCTCGGGGTGGTCGCGAAAGAGAAAGTTGGTCTGCAAAAGCAAATCATCAAAGTCCATCGCTCCGTTCGCCTTGCAACGCTTGCAGTATTCGAGGTATATATTTCCAAACTCCGGCACTCGCAACTGCCTATCCTCCGCAGCCAACGATGTATTGGAGATATACGCACCCGGAGTCATAAGGTTATTCTTCGCCATCGAGATACGCGAAGCGATAAAGCCCGGCTTATACTTATCATCGCTCAAATTCATCTCTTTGAGTATCGTCTTGATAAGATTCTTCGTATCGGTAGGCTCGTAGATGGTGTACTCCTTTGGATAGCCAAGCACCTCGGCATTCTCGCGCAAAATTCGCGAAAAGACCGAGTGAAAAGTACCCATACAAATATAGCGGCTATTCGTGCCTACCATCTTCTCGATACGCTCGCGCATCTCGCGTGCCGCCTTATTGGTAAAGGTAAGTGCCAAAATCGAGTGTGGCGGTATGCCCTGCGCCAACATATAGGCTATGCGCGTAGTGAGTACGCGCGTCTTGCCCGAGCCTGCACCCGCAATAATCAGCGAAGGCTCGTTATACGCCTCTACCGCCGCACGCTGGGCAGGATTCAAACCCTTCAAAATATCTTCATTCGTCATAGTGGCTACAAAGATATAAAAAAGACGAAAGACGAAAGACGAAAGACGAGAGTTTTTTATTACCTTTGCATTCACAAATAAGGCAAAATCGGAGGCGATTGAGGAAATTTTGTGCGTTACAAGGCGACAAATCCGCAGCATAGTAAGCCTATGTGAGGAATTTGGAGTCCGCAGTAAGGTGCAAAAAGAGGCAATCGGAACGATTTAGGGTACAACGAGCAAAGAGATAACAAACATAAAAAGGTATGGATATAGCACAACAGAAACGCAAGGAGAATATCGCCGAGTACATCTTGTACTTGTGGCAGATTGAGGATTTGCTGCGCGCATTACAGTTTTCGCCCGAGGCGATCTACACGACACTCGTGAAGCCTCGCAAACTCGACACCGCACAGGAGCAGATACTCTTGGTATGGTATATGGATATTGCAGGGCTACTCGCGCAAGAGAAGAAGGAGCAGTCGGGACACCTCAACCATACTCTGCACCTTATATCCGACCTGCACGACCTGCACTTGCGACTGATGCAGCAGCAGGAGTTGGGCGAGGATTACCGCAGTCGCTATGCCCTCTTGGCGCAGCACCTTCCATCGCTCCGCGCACGCCTTGGCAAGGAGAGCGAGATGAGCGACACGGAGTTGTGCTTCCGCGCACTCTATGCGGCGATGCTCTACCGCATCAAGGGGCAGGGCGAGAAGGCTGTTGCCGACACTATCGAGGTTGTCTCGCCGGTAATTGCTACCCTCACCGACTACTACCACAAGGTTGAGCGAGGCGAGGTAGACCTATTCAAGGAGTAAAAATAACTCTGCGCACCACGAAAAGGGCGAGACAGAGTTGCTATTTCTCAATAATTTACTATCTTTGTGAGTAAAAAGAAACATAACACTATGATTGAGACTCTTAAATTCTACAAGAACTTCCCTAAGGAGGGCATTAATTTTATCGACATCATACCATTTTTGCAGTCGAAGAGGGCATTTCGCGAGGTTGTCGAGGCGTTGAAAAGTGCCACCACAGCACCAAATGTTGCAGCACCCGAAGCGCGTGCATTCCTCTTTACCTCCCCACTTCTCTCGGAGGATGGTATTGTCGAGAACATTATCCCGATGCGCAAGAGTGGCAAGTTGCCGTTCAACGATGGCGACCTCGTTGAGGTATGCATCGAGAAGGAGTACGGCTTCGACAAACTCTATTACCGTCTGAGCGATATCGCCGCAGGAGTAGCAGAGGGTGACACCTTCTATGTGACAATTCTTGACGATGTTCTCGCTACGGGTGGCACGGCACTCGGTATTGCCGAGTCGCTCGAAAAATTGACCATTTATCGCGACAACAAGCCTTACCGCGTAAAGGTTAAGGAGTTTATCTTCCTCGTTGAGATTGAGGAGATTAACGGCAAGGCTCGATTGGAGAAGATTGCTCCTGTAACATCATTGATGAGCATCTAATTATGAAGAAGTTGTTTACTATAACTATGGGATTTTTATCACTTTTTGGTTGCGGAAAGAAGGCTCCTACCTATCCGCAGGATAAGGTCGTAGCAAAAGATGGCTCGGAGATAACCTTTACATTCTTTGCGCACGCTTCGCTTGCCATTGAGCACAATGGCAAACACCTCTATTTCGACCCTGTGGGCGACTTCGAGTGGGAGAAGTTACCAAAGGCAGATGCTGTACTCGTAACCCATAACCACTACGACCACTTCGAGTTGGCAACAATCGACAAAATCACAGTCAGAGAGAGCGTTGTATTGTGCGACAAGACCTCTGCCGAGGCATTCGAGCATAACTGTATAACGATGTTGCCGGGCAGTGTTGCCGAGCCTTTCGAGGGGGTGTCAGTGCGCGCCGTTCCCGCCTACAATATCAGCGAGGGACACACCGATTTTCACCCGAAGGAGCGCGAGGATTGCGGTTATATCGTGACTCTCGGCGGCACAAACATCTATATTTCGGGCGATACGGAAGATAACGAAGATGTGCTTGCGTTGCAGGGCGTAGATATTGCCTTCCTGCCTGTCAATCAACCATATACAATGACCGTTGAGCAGGCTGTTCGCGCGATTAAGGCGATTAAGCCGACTATCTTCTATCCGTACCACTACGGTCAGGTCGAGGATAAGACCGATATCGAGGCTTTGGCAAAGTCGCTCGAAGGCGTTTGCGATGTGCGCGTCTTCCCAATGGAGTAGCGAAATCGAATATACAAGAAAGAGGACTAAGAACGAATATCTTAGCCCTCTTATTTTTTGTATTTTTATTCATTAATGCAGTGCAAAACCGAAAATTTATACCTATTTTATAAAATAATCCCAACAAGTGGTACAATGTTACCAAATTTTGACTACATTTGCGGGTCTTTTAACAAAATGTAAGATTTGTAAATATATCGAATAATTATGAATAAAAATTCAATTAACATAGTTTTTGCACAACCCGAGCATGCGGAGTATGCCGAGCAGATATGCCAACTTATCTACGAGTCGGCATTGCAGCGTGGTACAGGTATTGCCCGCCGTTCGCCCGAGTATATATCCTCGAAGATTACGGGTGGCAAGGCAGTAGTGGCTTTCGATGGCGACCGCTTGGTTGGTTTCAGTTATATCGAGTGCTGGGGACATGGCGACTATGTTGCAACATCGGGACTTATCGTTGATCCCGAGTATCGCCACCTCGGTTTGGCAGGCGAGATTAAGAAGCGCACCTTCGAGTTGGCGCGTATGCGTTTCCCATTTGCCAAGTTGTTCAGTATCACCACATCGTTGCCGGTGATGAAGTTGAACACTCGCCTTGGCTACAAGCCCGTAACATTCTCGGAGTTGACACAAGACGATGAGTTCTGGCAGGGTTGCGAGGGTTGCTGCAACTACGATATCTTGAAACGCAACAATCGCCGTATGTGTCTATGTACGGGTATGCTCTACGACCCTAAGACACCGCTTGTGAAGCAGTCGTGGTGGAGTCCCTACGCAATGGCGGTAAAAAATGCAATTAAAAAGATTTTCCATTTGAAATAACAAAAACGATATAAATCATGAGCAAAAAAGTAGTTTTAGCATTCAGTGGAGGTTTGGACACCTCCTTCTGCGTAAAGTATCTGACCGAGGAGTTGGGATACGAAGTCTATACGGCAATTGCCAATACGGGAGGTTTCTCTGACGAGGAGTTGGCATCTATCGAGGAGCGCGCCTATCGCCTTGGAGCGAAGCAGCACGCCACGCTCGACATCACCGAGGAGTACTACGAGCGCAGCATCAAGTATATGGTCTTCGGAAATGTATTGCGCAACGGCACCTACCCTATCTCGGTATCATCGGAGCGAATTTTTCAGGCTATGGCGATTATCCAGTACGCCAAGGAGGTTGGTGCGGACTGCGTAGCTCACGGCTCGACAGGTGCAGGAAACGACCAAGTGCGTTTCGACCTCACATTCCAAATTATGGCTCCCGAGATTGAGATTATCACCCCGACACGCGATATGACCTTGACACGCGAGTACGAGATTAACTACCTCAAAGAGCGCGGTTATGTTGCCGACTTCACGAAGTTGGAGTATTCGATAAACAAGGGCTTGTGGGGCACAAGCGTAGGTGGCAAGGAGACCTTGCACTCGGAGCAGACTTTACCTGAGCACGCCTACCCAAGTCAGGTAACTGCCGAGGGCGAGGAGTCGCTGAAACTCGGCTTCGTAAAGGGCGAACTTGCGACAGTAAATGGCGTGGAGTACAAGAGCAAGGTAGATGCTATTCGCGCTGTGGAGGCTATTGCATCAAAGTATGGCATTGGTCGCGATATGCATATCGGCGATACGATTATCGGCATCAAGGGTCGTGTAGGTTTCGAGGCTGCGGCTCCGATGTTGATTATCAACGCCCACAAGATGCTCGAAAAGCACACCCTGACAAAGTGGCAGATGTACTGGAAGGATCAAGTGGGTACTTGGTACGGCATGTTCCTTCACGAGGCGCAGTACTTGGACCCTGTGATGCGCGATATCGAGGCGATGTTGCTCCACTCGCAGGAGAATGTAACGGGAGTAGTCGAGGTTACCCTTCGTCCACTTTCTTATACCCTCGTAGGTGTAGAGTCATCGTTCGACCTTATGAAGACCGACTTTGGCGAGTATGGCGAGGTGAACAAGGCGTGGAGCGCAGACGATGTTAAGGGCTTTACCAAGATTATGGCAAACCCTCTGAAAATCTACTACAATAACCAGAAAAAGAACGGCAAATAGCGTGATAAAGGTTGGTATTATAGGTGGAGCAGGCTACACTGCGGGTGAGTTGATTAGGCTCCTAATCAACCACCCCGAGGTGGCTATCTCGTTTATCCACTCATCAAGCAATGCCGGCAACCTCGTAAGCGAGGTGCATGGCGGATTGTACGGCGAGTGCGACCTGCGATTCTCGGCGGAGTACGATTTGGTGGCGATAGACCTTCTCTTTCTTTGCTCGGCTCATGGGGCGAGTGCAAAGTTTATGGAGGAGAACGAGGTGCCTGCCGAGTTGAAGATTATTGATTTGGCGCAAGATTTCCGTGATGAGCACGATGGTTTTGTCTATGGCTTGGCGGAGATGCAACGCGAAAAGATTGCAGGTGCTACACGCATCGCCAATCCGGGCTGCTTCGCTACGGCTATTCAGTTGGCGTTATTGCCACTTGCCAAGGCACAACTGCTCTGTGACGAGGTGCATATCACCGCCATTACAGGCTCTACTGGTGCAGGTGTTAAGCCTTCGGCAACGACACACTTCTCGTGGCGCACGGACAATATCTCGACCTACAAGGCATTCGAGCATCAGCACCTCTTGGAGATTGGTCGCAACCTCCGTTCGTTGCAGCCATCGTTCGACAAGGCGTTAAACTTTGTCCCTATGCGTGGCGACTTTGCACGCGGAATTTTGGCTTCGGTCTATACCGAGTGTTCTCTCTCGGCAGAGGAGGCGGTGGCATTGTACAAGGAGTACTATGCCGACTCGCGTTTCTGCTTTGTGTCGGAGAAGAATATCGACTTGAAGCAGGTGGTAAATACCAACAAGGCACTCGTATATGTGGCAAAATATGGCTCGAAGCTGCATATTGTTTCGGCTATCGACAACCTCCTCAAAGGTGCTTCGGGACAGGCGGTCGAGAATATGAACCTGATTTGCGGATTTGACGAGAAATTAGGCTTAAACCTTAAACCAAGCGCATTCTAATGAAACTATTTGATGTATATTCACTCTACGACATCGAGCCAGTCTGCGGCAAGGGCAACTATGTCTATACGGCTGATGGCACGGAGTATCTCGATTTATATGGCGGTCACGCAGTAATTTCGGTGGGACACGCCCACCCTCACTATGTAGATGCAGTGGCGCAACAAGTATCGCAACTCGGCTTCTACTCCAACTCGGTGGAGAACTCGTTGCAGGTGCAGTTTGCCGAGAAGTTGGGTAAGGCGAGTGGCTACGAGGATTACTCGCTCTTCCTCTGCAACTCGGGAGCCGAGGCGAACGAGAATGCGATAAAACTCGCATCGTTCCACTCGGGCAAGGCAAAGGTCTTGGCATTTGGCAAGGCGTTCCACGGTCGCACCTCGGGTGCTGTGGCTGCTACGGACAATCCGAAAATCGTTGCTCCATTCAACCGCACACCGAATGTGGAGTTTGTACCGCTGGGCGATATCGAGGCGGTAGAGACTAAACTCAAAACGGGAGAGTTTTGCGCCGTATTGATTGAGGGCATTCAGGGCGTGGCAGGTATTCACTGCCCAAGCGATGAGTTCTTGCAGCAGTTGCGAGAGGTAACAACCGAATATGGAGTATCGCTTATTCTTGATGAGATTCAGTCGGGCTATGGTCGCACGGGCGACTTCTTCGCACACCAGCACGCAGGTATCCGCCCCGATATTATCACCTCGGCAAAGGGCATAGCAAATGGCTTCCCGATGGGCGCAGTGTTGATTGCTCCGCACTTCGAGGCAAAGAAAGGTATGCTGGGTACAACCTTTGGCGGCAACCACCTCGCTTGCGCTGCGGCTATCGCTGTATTAGATATCTTCGAGAGCGAAAACCTCGTTGAGAATGCACGCGAGGTTGGCGAGTACCTATTGGCAGAGTTGCGCAAACTACCGCAGTTGAAGGAGGTACGCGGTCGAGGTTTGATGATTGGAATCGAGATTGATGGCTCGGCTTCGGAGATGCGTTTGCGTCTGTTGAAGGAGCATCATATATTCACGGGTGGCGCAGGAGTTTCGACCGTTCGACTGCTCCCTGCACTCACCATAACGCGCAAGGAGGCAGACAAGTTCCTTGCGGCATTCAAAACGCTGTTAAATTAACTACTCACTACTAATTACTCACTACTCACTTATGAAAAAGTTTACCTGCGTAGAGGATATAGGCTACTTGAAGGAGGCATTGCGCGAGGCTCTCGAAGTGAAGCAAGACCGCTTCGCCTACAAGCACCTCGGCGAGAACAAGACACTGCTGATGATATTCTTCAACTCCTCACTCCGCACGCGCCTCTCGACACAGAAGGCGGCGATGAATCTCGGTATGAATGTGATGGTGCTCGATGTAAATCAGGGTGCTTGGAAATTGGAGACCGAGCGTGGCGTGGTGATGGACGGAGACAAGGCGGAGCACCTCTTAGAGGCGATACCCGTTATGGGCTCCTACTGCGATATCATCGGTGTGCGCTCGTTTGCGGGGTTGAAGGACCGCAACGAGGACTACGAAGAGCGTGTTATCGAGCAGTTTATAAAGCACTCGGGTAAGCCGGTATTCAGCATGGAGGCTGCAACACGCCACCCATTGCAGAGTTTTGCCGACCTTATCACCATCGAGGAGTATAAGCGCACGCAGCGACCAAAGGTGGTCCTGACTTGGGCACCTCACCCCAAGGCTTTGCCGCAAGCGGTGGCGAACTCATTTGCAGAGTGGGTGCTCAAAAGTGACTGCGAGTTGGTTATCACCCACCCGAAGGGTTACGAGTTGAGCGAGGAGTTTACACGCGGAGCCGTTATCGAGTACGACCAGCGCAAGGCGTTCGAGGGCGCAGACTTTATCTACGCGAAGAACTGGTCGGCATACAAGGGCGACAACTACGGCAAGGTACTCTCGGTGGATAAGGATTGGACGGTCGATAGTGAGAAGATGGCTTTGACAAACAACGCCTACTTTATGCACTGTCTGCCTGTGCGCCGCAATATGATAGTTACGGACGAGGTTATCGAGTCGCCGACAAGCCTTGTAATCCCCGAGGCTGCCAACCGCGAAATCTCGGCACAGGTGGTGTTGAAGAGAATGCTGGAAAGCATACTCTAAAAGAAATTGAGAATTGAGAATTGAGAATTGAGAATTAAAGGTATTTAATAATATACCCCTCCGTCCTGCGGGCACCTCTCCTAAAACAGGGGAGGAGTTAATGCAGAATTATATTTTTAACTACTCACTACTCACTAAAAAGCCAATGGCTAATGGCTAAAAGCAAAAAATAATTATGCATATAACGGTAGTAAAGATTGGGGGCAATGTAATCGACAACGAGGCGGCATTGGAGCGTTTCGTTGCCGACTTTGCCGAGTTGCCATCGCCAAAGATAATTGTTCATGGCGGAGGAAAACTCGCCACGCGACTTGCCGAAAAGTTGGAGATACCGACCACGATGGTTGAGGGCAGGCGCGTAACCGATGCAGCGACACTCGATGTTGTGACTATGGTATATGCAGGTTTGCTCAACAAGCGCATCGTGGCGAAGTTGCAGCGCGAGGGGTGCAATGCACTCGGTTTTTCGGGTGCTGACGGCAATATGATACCTGCCGTAAAGCGCAACCCCGAGCCACTCGACTACGGTTTCGTGGGCGATATCGAGGCATCGAAAATCAACACCTCACTGCTCGGCACACTGCTCGAAAGCGGTATTACGCCCATTTTCTGCGCCATTACGCACGATTGTAAGGGCTCGTTGCTCAACTCAAATGCCGATAGCGTGGCTTCGGCAGTGGCGGTCGCAGCATCGACAATCGCACCGACCGACCTTGTATTCTGCTTCGAGAAGCAGGGGGTTTTGCGAGATATTGATAACGAGAATTCGGTTATTTCGCTGATTACCAAGGTAGACTACCCTACCCTGCGCAGCGAGGGCATCATCTCGAAGGGTATGATTCCGAAGATTGACAACGCCTTCCGTGCCATCGAAAGCGGCGTTGCAAGTGTGACAATCAAGCACTCGGAGCAACTCTCAAACCCCTCGGCAGGAACAACAATAAAATAGAAAACGATATGACGGCAAACGAAGCAATAGACCTACTTATGCGCCTCATCGCAACCCCTTCGCTTTCGGGCGAGGAGTGCGGTACAGCCGATATTCTTGCGGCAGAACTTACCGCAAGAGGTATTGCCATGCGCCGTCATCACAACAATATATACGCCCTCTCACAAGGCTACGATGCGGCGAAGCCAACCCTTATGCTCAACTCGCATCAGGATACGGTAAAGCCATCGCCCGCCTACTCGCGCAACCCATTTGAGGCGACACGCGATGGGGATAAAATCTACGGGCTTGGCAGCAACGATGCAGGTGCTTCGCTTGTTGCGCTCCTTGCAACATTCTGCAACCACTACGACACCTCGGCTCTGCCATACAACCTTCTGCTGGCACTCACTGCCGAGGAGGAGAATATGGGCGAGAGGGGTATGCGCTCGTTCCTGCCACACTTGCAGGAGGAGGGTATAAAGGTCAATATGGTCTTGGTGGGTGAGCCGACATCGATGCAGGCAGCCACCGCCGAGCGAGGGCTTGTGGTTTTGGACTGCACAGCCCACGGCAAGAGTGGTCACGCCGCGCGCAACGAGGGCGAAAATGCCATCTACAAGGCGATGTGCGATATAGAGCGACTACGTAACTTCCACTTCGAGCGCACCTCGGAGCAGTTGGGCGAGATAAAAATCTCGGTAACGCAGATTTCGGCAGGCACACAGCACAATATCGTACCAGACGAGTGTCGCTTTGTGGCAGATGTACGCACCTCCGATGCCTACACGAACGAGGAGGTGGTGGAGATTTTGCAAAAGGCATTGGAGTGTGATGCCGTGCCTCGCTCCACGCGAGTTCGCGCCTCGGCAATTGCACTCTCGCACCCATTGGTCGAGTCGGCTGTGGCGGCAGGTTGCAAGACCTTCGTTTCGCCAACAACCTCCGACCGCGCCATAATGCAGGACCTGCCGGCACTCAAAATGGGCGTGGGCGACTCCTCGCGTTCGCATACGGCAGACGAATTTGTCCTCGCAAGCGAGATTGAGGAGGGTATCGCCATCTACGACAAACTTTTACACGAATTAAGCAACAGACTATAATATGAAACTTTGGAACAAGGGTTTTGAGCCCGACAAGGCTATCGAAAACTACACCGTGGGCAACGACCAAGTGCTCGACCTTCGACTTGCGCAGTACGATATCGAGGGGTCGATGGCGCATATAAAAATGCTCGAAACAATCGGATTGCTCGAAAAGAGTGAATTGGAGCAGTTGCTCGTGGCACTCTCGGAGTTGTTGGAGGAGGCAAAGCAGGGCAACTTCGTTATCGAGGAGGGTGTCGAAGATGTACACTCGCAGGTGGAGTTGATGCTGACACGCCGCCTCGGCGATGTGGGTAAAAAAATTCACTCAGGGCGTTCGCGCAACGACCAAGTATTGGTCGATTTGAAACTCTTTATGCGCGATGAGTTACGCGATATTGTTCGCCACGCGAAGCGACTCTTCGACCGCCTTATCGAGTTGAGCAACAAGCACAAAGATACCCTTATGCCGGGTTATACGCACCTGCAAATCGCTATGCCGTCATCGTTCGGTTTGTGGTTTGGCGCATACGCCGAGTCGCTCGTTGATGATATGCGACTTGTTGTTGCCGCCTACGATACCGCCAACCAAAATCCTCTCGGCTCAGCAGCGGGATATGGCTCTTCGTTCCCACTCAACCGCGAGATGACAACCGAATTGCTCGGCTTCGAAACGCTCCACTACAACGCCGTAGCGGCGCAGATGAGCCGTGGCAAGACCGAGCGTGCTGCCGCATTTGCCATAGCAGGTTTAGCCTCGACCATAGGTCGCTTTGCGATGGATATCTGCCTCTTTATGTGTCAGAATTTCGGTTTTGTGTCGTTCCCCGACAACCTCACCACAGGGTCGAGCATTATGCCACACAAGAAGAATCCCGATGTATTTGAGATTACACGCGGCAAGTGTAACCGTCTGCAAGCCGTGCCTAACGAGATTGCCCTGCTGACGGCAAATCTCCCTCTCGGCTACCACCGCGATATGCAGTTGTTGAAGGATATCATCTTCCCTGCTACACGCGAGATTTGCGAGGTGATGGAGATGTGCGACTTTATGTTGCAGCATATCCGCATCAACAAGGGTATTTTGGAGGATAAAAAGTACGACTACCTCTTTACCGTAGAAGATGTTAATCGCTTGGTTTTGGAGGGCAAACCATTCCGCGAGGCATATCGCGAGGTGGGCATTGCAGTGCAGGAGGGGCGTTACACCCCTACGCGTGAGGTGCATCATACCCACGCCGGCAGTATCGGCAACCTCTGCAACGACAAAATTGTTGCGAAGATGGAACGGGTGCTCGAAAGTATCAACTAAAAAAATGAGGTCGTAAAGACCTCATTTTTAGTTTACAAACACCGTCTTAAAGTATTGTTCAAAGAGTTTCCGAGCCTCGTCAAGTTGTTCGGGGGTATTCTCCTTGACACCTTTCAGTTTGTACTCCTGCCCCATAGCCTCGTACTTGTGTACTCCGAGGGTGTGGTATGGCAAAATCTCTACGCGCTCCAACATCTTGTAGTTGCCGAAATGCTCGCCAAGGGCGCGAATATCCTCCTCCCTATCACTATACCCCGGCACCAAGACATAACGCAACCAAAATGGCTTACCATTGCGCTCCAACCACTCCGCCGTGCGCAGGGTCTGCTCGTTGCTACGCTCGGTAAGCAGTAGGTGCTGCGCTGCGTTATGCTCCTTAACATCGAGCAAGACCAAATCGACAATCGAAAATAACTCCTCAACCCACTCGTTCCATACCGAGCCGTTGGTATCTATGCATATATGTATTCCCTGCTCCTTCAATCGCTTGCAGAGCGGAATCAACGCCTGCGCCTGCACGGTAGGCTCTCCACCACTAAAAGTGACACCGCCCTTCTTGCCGAAGAAAGGTTTTTGGCTCACTGCCTGCTCAACGATATGTTCGAGGTCGGTAACCTTCGACTCCCCTTTGAGGTCTATCGTGTCGGGATTAGCACAATAGAGGCATCGGAAATTGCACCCCTGCAAAAATACCACAAGGCGCAAACCCGGACCATCGAAAGTACCTAACGATTCGTATGAGTGAACATTTAATTTCATAAATCTATGGGTTAAAAAACTGCCTCGAAGAGATCTCCGAGGCAGCAATAAATTAAATTGTCTATTACATTCTCTCGTGGAATGAACGCGAAATTACCTCTAACTGATGCTCGCGGCTCAACTTGGTGAAGTTCACAGCATAGCCCGAAACACGGATTGTAAGTTGTGGATACTTCTCTGGGTGCTCCATAGCGTCCAGCAACATCTCGCGATTCAAGACATTCACATTGAGGTGGTGTGCTCCCTTTGTGAAGTAGCCATCCATCATTGTTACGAGGTTTTCAACACGGGTTGCCTCATCAACACCGAGCGACTTCGGAACAATCGAGAAGGTATTTGAGATACCGTCCTGCGAGTCGCGGTAACGCAACTTCGCAACCGAAGACAACGATGCCACAGCACCGCACTTATCGCGTCCGTGCATTGGGTTTGCACCCGGAGCAAAGGCTACGCCCTTCTCACGACCATCAGGTGTTGCACCTGTCTTCTTTCCGTACATCACATTCGAGGTAATGGTAAGGAGCGACAAGGTTGGCTTCGCACCCTTGTAGATTGGGTGCTTCTTCAACTCCTCATTGAAGAAGTAAACCAAATCGACACCGAGGTGGTCAACACGGTCATCGTTGTTACCGAACATTGGGAAGTCCTTCTCAATCTCGAACGACTCTGTCAAGCCCATCTCGTTGCGCTTAACTGTAACCTTACCGTACTTAATAGCCGAGAGTGAGTCGAGAGCAATCGACAAACCTGCAACACCATACGCGAGGTTGATGCGTGGGTTGGTGTCAATAAGAGCCATCTGCGCCTTCTCGTAGTAGTACTTGTCGTGCATGTAGTGGATAATGTTCATCGCATCGTTGTAGACACGAGCAATCTCTGCCAAAACCTTCTTGTAGTTCGAGAGCACCTCCTCGTAGTTGAGCAAATCGCCCATCAAGGTTGGGATACCCTTAACCATCTGAGTACCAGTAATCTCGCAACGACCGCCGTTGATAGCGAGCAACAACGCCTTGGCAAGGTTGCAACGCGCACCGAAGAACTGAATCTGCTTACCGATAGCCTGGTACGATACGCAGCAAGCGATACCGTAGTCATCGCAGAAGCGAACCTCACGCATCAAGTCATCGTTCTCGTACTGAACAGATGAGGTGTCAATCGAAACCTTTGCGCAGAAATCCTTGAAGCCCTCAGGCAACTCTGGACTCCAAAGCACAGTCATATTTGGCTCTGGCGATGGACCGAGGTTGTAGAGTGTCTGCAAGAAACGGAACGAGGTCTTTGTAACCTTGGTGCGACCGTCGTTGAAACGACCACCGATAGCCTCGGTTACCCAAGTTGGGTCACCTGCGAAGATGTCGTTGTACGACTGCATACGAAGGTGGCGAACCATACGCAACTTGATTACGAACTGGTCGATCAACTCCTGTGCAAACTCCTCGGTGATATTGCCCTTGTCGAGGTCGTACTGGATGTAGATATCGAGGAACGAAGATACATTTCCGAGCGACATCGCTGCACCGTCCTGCTCCTTAACTGCTGCGAGGTATGCCATATAAACCCACTGAACAGCCTCCTGTGCCGAGGTTGCAGGACGACTCAAATCCAAACCGTAGTACTCGCCCATAACAAGCATATCCTTCAACGCCTTAATCTGGTCGGCAATCTCCTCGCGGAGGCGGATGGTTGCGTCGCTCATAGGCGAAGTCAACGCCTTCATATCCTCCTTCTTAGCCTCAATCAAGCGGTTGATACCATAGAGTGCCATACGGCGGTAGTCGCCGATGATACGACCACGAGCGTAGTTGTCAGGCAGACCTGTGAGGAAGCCCAACGAACGGAACGAACGAATCTCCTCGGTATAGACATCAAACACGCCATCATTGTGGGTCTTGCGGTAGTGGGTGAAGATATCCTTAACCTTCTCATCAACATCTACGCCCTGCTCTTTGCATGCACGCGATACGACATTGATACCACCGAAAGGCTTGATTGCTCGTTTGAGCAACTCGTCAGTCTGCAAACCTACGATAAGTTCATTCTCGCGGTCGATATATCCTGCCTTGTGCGAGATGATAGTCGAAACGGTCTTGTTGTCGAGTGAACGAACGCCACCATTTGCACGCTCCTCTTCGAGTGCCACGAGACACTTGTTCCAAACTTTGAGAGTGCGCTCGGTAGGACCTGCCAAGAACGAGGCATCGCCATAGTACGGAGTGATGTTGGTCTGTACAAAATCGGCAACATCGATCTTCGACTGCCACAGACCGCTCTTGAATTGTGTGTGTATATCCATAATTAACCTAAATTTATAATCTCGTAATATCGTGCGCAAAAGTACAAAAAAAGTGGGAAATTTCCCACTTTTTTACCATTTAAATATCCTTTACCTATATAAAATATTTTTATATGGTCATAAAATATAACTATCACTCATTAAAAAGACCTTAACGACTCCAACCACTCAATCGTTTCGTAGGTCAAGGTGTCGGTCCTGTCGCGCCAGCCGTGACCACGGATATAGTTGGCCTTGCGCTGTTGGAGAAGTGCGTTTATCGGGAAGAGCGGCTTTGAAAGTGCTCGCTTATGGATACGCTGGGAAGGGCGTATGGTACGGGTAAATACGCTATCCTGCGTTGGTCGCCGCGAGGACTCCCACTTGAAGCCGTCCAACTTCAACGGTTGCGTATCAGGTATCTTATCCATAGGATAGAAGATATAGGAAGGATTGCCCCTATATGTAATACCTACAACCTTCTGATTTTCAATATACGATGTCATATCTCCCGCCTCGATATACGCCATAAGGGTAATCTCAGGCGAGTCGTCCTCCTGCATATAATAGATGGTCTGCACATTTCCATTTACATCGTTACGATATATCTTGTTATCGCGGAAGAGGGCTGTCATCTCCTTGCCCGTAACCTGATTATAGTGTACCGTATCCAACTCGGAGGCGGTGATAGGTTTACCCTCGAAGTTCGCCTGCACAAGTTGGCTGTTGCGGGTTATGACATGCATAATCTCCGATGTGATCTGGTTGTCGCCATTCCACATTATCGGAAGTTTATAGAGGTGCATAATCGAGTCGATGGTTGTCATCGTAAGCGAGTCGCACACCGTTTGGAAGTCGCTACGATACATTTTAACATGGCTATACGCGCGAATTTCGCGGTAGAGCGAGTCGATATTCTCGGCGGCACTCTTCGCTATTGCCGTAGGTGATGGCAACGCCTTCGGATAGAGGATATTGATAAGGGAGTCGAGACGATGATTTACCACCGTATCGAGTGGTCCGAACTCCGCCAACAGTATCGAATCGACAATGCGCAATTCGGCAGAGTCGGCCATCTGGATAAAGATGCCTCGTCTCTCCTGACGCGCCAACTTGCGGCGTAGTTGCTCATCGGCACGCTCCTGCGCCTTGGCGTAGTATATCGAGTCGCGGATAGCCCACTTACGATACTGCTCAGCACGCTTCGCCTGACGAGCCCTGCCTATACGGTCGAGTTTGGCATTGAGCGAGTCCTGCTTAATGCGATCCTCCTCCGCCTTCTCCTTGTCGTATATCGCCTTGAAATATGCCTTAACCTGCTTTACGGTCATCGTGTCGAACTTGGCGAGGGTATCAACCTTCACGCTGTCGCGCTTCAAAGTATCGACCTTTACACTATCAACCTTCGCAGGCTCGGCATGTGTCATACTATCGACCTTTACGCTGTCGAGTGCGGCTGTATCGAGTGCGGTTGTATCGGTGTGTAATGAGTCCGTTTTCAGTGAATCTACCCTCAACGAGTCTCTCTTCAACGAGTCCGTCACCGGCAATATATTTGCCAACGAATCTATCTTCACCGTATCTATTTTCAGTGTGCCGAGTTGCAGCGAGTCCCTTCTCAGCGAGTCGAGTTGCAGGGTATCTCTTACCGCCTGCTTTGCCGCAAGTTTTGCCGCTCGTTTCAGGCTGTCCGCCACCAACTTCTCGGCGCGCTTCACGCTATCACGCACAACCTTCAAACTATCGTTGATGCGTTTCTCGATGGCTCGTTCAACGCGGCGGCGTTCAGCATCACGCACTCGTGCCTCGCCCAGGAACTTCACATACAGCGTATTGCGCTCGGCAAGTACCACAGCACGCTCCGCCTTCTTCTTGCGCAGAGCCTCCTTGATAGCCTTATTGACCTCGGCAGCCTCCTCCTTGATAAGTTTTGCCCGAATGCGTTTGCCTTGCTTAGTGGTATCCTTTGCCAGTGAGTCAATCATCTCTCTGCGCAACTCCGCTCTCGACTTTGGTGCAACGGTCACCGTATCTCGCTTGACTGCCGTACTATCTGCCCCATTCACAGCAGTTGCCGACTCTGCCGAGCCACTTGGTGATGCCACAGGTGTCGAAACTCCGCCCACAGATGGTGCTGGCGCAGAGGTTGGAGTACCCTTTTTGTCAGGACTTGTTTTTGCGCTCTTGTTCTGTCTCTGCTCTGAACGACCACGCTTGCCATCGCCCCTCTTGCCGTTGCCCTTCGACTCATCTGCCACGCCCTGTTGATTCTCCGCCCCGCCCTTCGAGGTCTCGGCAGAGGCAGCCTTGGCAGCCTGTTCGAGTGAATCCCTACGCGCCTTCTCTATCTTTTCGCGGATAGGATAGTGGGTATAGAGGAACATCGAATCGGAGCGCACAAAGAGTGAGTCGCCCTGCGAGAGGTCGTAACTTATTATCGAAGGCTCCTTCGTCACAAAGACATTGCCCGGCTCCTTCCAGTACTCGCCCCAGTCGCCGAAGATTATCATCTTTTGCGAACTATCGTCAATCTGTATATTGCGCCTAAGCACGGCATAGTTGCTATCGCGGTAGTAGTCGAGTGAGTCGCACAACAACTCTTGGTCCTTGGTGAGGATATATCCGTTGAGTGTTAGCGAGTAGAGTTGCTTGCGCTTGTCGAATGTACCCCTATCGGCATAGAGGTAGTCATCGTTTGCCCTGTTACCATCTTTGCTCTTGTTCCAAATGTTCGTATGCGAGAAGAACTGCGCAAAGTCTGTCTCGGTGTTATAGACCACCGAGTCGCCCTTCATCTCGTACTCGTTGTTGCGCATCTGTACCCTATCCACACAGATTATCTCGTGGTTATCCGAATAGACATATCCCCTATCCGATTCGAGCATATTGTCGCCACTGACCAAGACACCTCCACCCTTGTAGGAGCCGATACTTGTTTGGGTATTAAATACAAAGTTGTAGGTATAGAGCGTGGCATTGCCATCTACGACCTTCACAATTTGGGAGAACACCTTTGCCTCGTTAGTATCGCCATTGTACTCGGCACGGTCTCCGTAGATGTAGGTCGAGCCACGATTTATCAGCACATTGCCGAAGCACTCGATATGTCGCTCGGAGTAGCGCACGGCACTATCTGCCGTAATTACGGTGCCGTTGTGGTGCGCTGCAAAGTTACCCACAACAACCATGATTTTACGCCCGTTATGCTCCATCTGCCAACCCTCGTCCGACTTCATATCGACATAGTCGCGCTTCGGGGTATTGTTCGTCAAAGATGGTCGCTCGGTGCGCTGCTGCGGTTGCGGCGCCGACAACGAAGGCAGGCCTGTGCTACCTGCAAAGACCAAACTCGCCAACGCCACGAGTGAAACCGATATGGCAACAACTCTCCTCTTCACGACTATTTGCTATACTTTATCCAGTTCTTATTCGAGAACTCCGCACTGCAGAACTCGGGTGCTATGTAGATATACATCGAGGCAATCTTCTTGTTGAGCCACTCGACAAAATCCCTCTCCTGCTTCTTCGAGAGAGCCATCTGCTCCAAGCGCAGGTAGTCCTCTTCGAGCGAGGCGTTATGAGCAGGTATAACCTTCAACAACTTGACAACCTTAACCAACTCGTTGCCCATCATATCGCTCGAACGGAACGGAGCCGACACCTCGCCCTCCTTCAATCGGCGTATAGCGTTGTAGTCATCGATGCTCTTGCCACCCATCGCGCCGAAGTCCTCCTTCAAGAACTTTGTGGCGGTAAGTTTGGCATCGTATGCCGAGTATCGCTCCAAGAGGTCGTGGTTTGTCACCACGCCGCCATTCTGCTTCGAGTGCTTGTCGTCAGAGTGCTTTCTCGCAGCCTCCTCGAACGACAAGGAGTCCTTCTTGATGAGATTTACGAGGCTGTCCAAATCGCGCATCGGAGCGACAATTTCGTCAATCGTATAGGTTGGACGGAGCAATATGTGACGACAGTGGTAGAGTTGTCCTTTTTGGTCTATCAACTGGATAAGGTGAAAACCGAACTCCGACTCTACAACCTCCGACACCTGTCCCGGCTTCAACTCCGCCAATGCATCGGCAAATGGCTTCACGAAACCTGCCAAAGGTGCAGGCTCCAACTCGCCACCCTGAATTGCCGAGCCATCGACCGAGTACATACGCGCCAATGTCGCAAAGCGGGTCTTGCCCGTAACGATGCGCTCACGCATCTCGACCAGACGCTCACGGGTACGCAACTTCGCCTCCTTCATATTCTTCGGGAACATCGTAATCTGGGCGTACATATACTGCTCGGCGATAATCGGCAGGCTATCCTTGTCCATCGAGTTGTAGAAACGCTCCACCTCGCCCGGTACGATTTTGGTCTTGCCAACCACCGTCTGCTGCATCATCTGCGCATAGGACTGCTCCTCGACCTGTCGGCGCAACAGGTCACGAATGTGATATATCGCCATGTGGCTCTTCTTCTCCAAAGCCGAAATCGAGCCCTCCTTATCCACCATCGACTGCACATGCTGCTCCACGCGCTGTACGACATCGGTCTTGCTTATCTCCACCGAGTCGAGCAGAGCCTGATTGTAGAGAAGTTTCTGCAACATCAAGTTCTCCAACGCCTCGTCTTGCGCCGGACGGTCCGAGGTGTAGCCCTCGGCACGGCGTTGCTCGGTTATGGCAGCAGCAGCCTGCTGCACATCGGAGTAACTCACCGCAGAGTTTCCCACCACGGCAACCACCTTGTCGAGCAACACAAAACGCCTCTCGGCAACAACGGCAGAGACCGCTACAAGTGTGCAAATCAGTATGGTAAATATCTTTTTCATCTTCATTTTCCGTTAATCCGTTAAATTGTAGATTTTCGCATGACCCGTGGAGATAGCACCCTCCATAATTCGCCGCTCTTGTCGATGTATGACATCGGCACGATGGCGACTAATCAGAATCTGTCGTATATTCTCCTTTGCCATTTCGAGGGGCATTGTATCGCCAACCTTCAAGGCATTTGTTATTCGGAAGTAGTAGTAGGACTTGTCGTAGTGTATGCGCTGTGTCTTGCGATTGTAGAGCAACTCGTTGTTTTTGGAACTGCGCAACAGAGGCAGGTTACTCAAAAAGTCCGAGAAGGATACCCACTCCTCGAATTGCAGATGCAGAAAGTTGTTCTTGCGGCACGACTCGGCAAAGTCCTCGCGATGCTCCGCCTTCGAGGATTCAAACCATTCCAGCATCTGTTCACGGCGGCGGAACTTCTCATCGATAACGAAAATCTCACCCTTGACCATAGGTTGCGAGATGCGGAAATCGGTCTTGTGGGCGTGGTAGTATGTGATAATATCCTTGTCGGTAATCTCCGCACAAGGCTCCGCTTCGAGGTAGTGGCGGTCGAGACGATGCACCAACAACGAACGGCGATACTCCTCGACCAAGCGGTCTATATCCGACTCCGACTGCGAGAATAGTTTCTCCGCCTCCTGCTGTTTGAGTTGTCCAACAATCCACTTCTCGATAAATGTCTGCGAGTAGTTCACGCTATCCTGCACAGCCATTCCACTCGGCATCGATGCTGCCAGTTCCGAGCGATAGAGATAGGTTGTACCGACACGCGCAATCATCTCGTCATCAGCCTTATAGCCCGACCACGAGTTGCACGCCCCCACGCACGAGAGCACCAACAAAATAACCGCTATTTCGCAAAATCTACGCATACAACCTGCAAAGGTAATAAATTTCACGAAAATAAAACGACTATTATGCAATTTTATTGCATTAAGGGAGGATTTTAGACGAAAGACGAGAGACGAGAGACGAGAGTGAAATGCAAAATTATTTTTCAATAACTTGTTACTCACTACTCGTTACTCACTACTCACTATTTGTAATCTTCCGGTGTTGCGGTACCGTAGGTCATTGGTTTTTCGCCCTCGCGGAGTGGGTGCATCTTGTGCCATACCTGCGCCAAGAATGGGTTGCGTTCCGCCTCCTCGTCAAATCGCCAAGGTGCTGGCATACACTCCTCGCACCAATGACCACCGAGCAACACCAACGCAGGCGATGCCGCGAAGCGATGCCCGAAAGCACACTCCCACTCCAATTTTGTGGCAAGGTCACCCTTCGTCATCGTTTCTGACAAGCACTTTCCACCGCGGAATTCCGCAGCCTGGCACATATCCTCGATATCGAGTTCGGCAAGAGGTTTCGACTCATCGTAGCCGTGATTGAGGCGTTCCGCCTCCGCCTCGCCGGCAAGGTTGATATCACGCATCTCCTCCCACGAGCCAATAGCCTCGCGCTCCTCGCGAGAGCCAAAATATGCCTTTATACGCTGTTCATTACCCGTTTTGAGCCAGCCGAGAGTACCAAAAATTTTATCGCTTGCAATATATCGCATAACGGGTTTCAGTAAGAATGCAGGGGCAATCTTTGCCAACGAGTAAAACCAAGGCAGCGTGCTTGCCATCTGCGCGAAGTACTCCTCGACAGGGATATTTGCGCGGAAGTGCAGGTACTTCTCCAACTTATCCGAGTCGAAGTAGAACTGACCATGGAAGTTGTGGGTTGCAAACCACTTTACATCGAAAATTTTTTCGGGTGCAGGGCAGTTTATAGATTTCAGCAGATAACGCTCGAAGTCGTAGTTCGTAAGACGGTACTCCGCGCCACTGCCGATATTGTAAAACTTGCACCAGAACTCCTCCGGCACATCATCGCCACAGATATTCGCCAGCAGTCGTCCCGAATCCTCAACCGTAGCCCACTCCAACACGCCGCGAATAGGAACATGGAACATTATCGGGTCCATATTTTTGAGGATTGCGGGGTAGAGAATACCCGACTGACGAAGGCTCACCCAATGCTTCAATCCCGACTCGGCAAAAATGCGCTCTGCACGACATTTCGAGATGGCGTAGTAGTCGAACATCGAAGGGAAAATCGGGTCGCCCGTACGCCCCCAATGCAGTGGCTCACGGCGGTCGCCCGTCTGCGCTACACTGCCGATATACACAACCTTAATATCATCGCTATTTGGCTGTATCTTAACCGCTTTGACAACATTTTCGGCAGCAGTGACATTTACCTTCAAAACGCTCTTTGGCTTGTAGTCGGCACTCGGCGACACCATGCCTCCGACATGCAGAACATAGTCCGCACCCGATGTCGCATTTAGAACATCGTCATAATTTGTCAAATCGCCCCAAACTACGCGAATTGCATCGCCATATTTAGCCATCTTGGCGCGATTTGTCTTTGTGTCGCGCACAAGTACCGTAATATCAAATCTATCGCGCTTGGCAAACAACTCGGCAAGACCTGCCGACCCCATAACGCCCGTTGCGCCAGTAAGAAAAACCCTCTTTTTCATATCTTTTTGCTGTTGGCTATCAGCCATTAACCATCAATTTTTTATTACTCTTGAAAACCTTGAAATATGCCTCGATGGAGCAGGCAACAAATATCGCCACCGCTACGCCATACACCACCCAGTAGGCAACTCCACCTCCGACAATATCGTAGAGCGACATATCGCCCACACCAAAACATATCAGAGCAAACGCCAAGGCGTTATTTATGGAGTGTATTATGATTGTGGTGTAGAGCGAGGAGGTGCGAACATAGAGAACGCCCATAATCACACCTGCAACCACCGCCACAATTGCCGTAGCAAGGTCGAAGTGTATCAATCCGAAGAAGAGCGAAGAGAAGAGTATCGAGGTCTTTATGCCCAGTCGCTTGTGCAAGACCTCAAATATCAACCCCCTGCACAGCAACTCCTCCAACACTGCCGCCGAGACCACCGCCGTAAAGCATGCCCAGATGCCGCGACCAAGACCTCTGCTACCCTCACTCTCGGGAAGGTATGTCATAAGTGGTTCGAGGATAATCTGCGAAGCAAATAGCCAAACAACACCGACAAGCACCACGCTCGGATTGAAGCCCGAAGCCGAGTGGCGGATATGAATTGCGCGCTTGCCGCCTCGCAGACGAACATAGAGCCACAACGCACCTATCGAGAGGAGAAAGGCTATCGGATAGTAAACAGCGGTGTATCGTCCGAGCGCAAGTTGTTCACTCATATATGTTTCGATATCGACCGCATCTATCGCCGAGGTCTCGGGAGGAACAAACCCGCAAGCCCCCGCCACAACGCCGACAAGCAACTGTACCGCAAAAAAGAGCATCAGCATTATCGCCATATCGCCCACAGTCGGAAAGAGTCGTGTTCGTATATTTCGGATAGAATTTTCCATTGTTTTCTACGATTTTTCGAGTGCGAAGTTAAGCATTTTCGAGCAAAAGAGGAATTTTATTTGGGGAAATCAAATTAAAATCACTAAATTTGCCCAATTATTATTCCATAATAAAGAGAAAGAATTGAACAGTATATGGGCAAAGTTGTAGCATTAGCAAACCAAAAGGGCGGTGTAGGAAAGACCACAACTGCGATAAATCTCTCAGCATCAATTGCTTTGCTGGGCAAGAAGGTACTTCTTATCGATGCAGACCCGCAGGCAAATGCCACTTCGGGTTTGGGTTTCGACATCAACGCAGAGGGTATCTACGAGTGCATCACGGGTGAGCGTACCGCCGAGGAGGTGATGTTGCACAGCGAGGATATAAAGAACTTGTGGGTGTTGCCTTCGAGTATCAACCTCGTGGCTGCCGACACCGAGTTACCATCGATGGAGAACAGCCACCATGTCTTGAAACGAATTATCGACAGCGTGCGCGAGAAGTTCGACTACATCTTTATCGACTGCTCCCCATCGCTCGGCTTCACTACGGTGAATATCCTTACGGCTACCGACTCGGTACTTATTCCGGTGCAGTGCGAGTACCTTGCGCTCGAAGGATTGAGCAAGTTGCTCAACACCATCAAAATCGTAAAGAGCAACCTCAACCCATCGCTCGAAATCGAGGGATTCCTGCTGACGATGTACATGCGCAACCGCCTGAACAATCAGGTGGCAACCGAGGTGCGCGAACACTTCGGACCACTCGCCTACGACACAATAATTCAGCGAAATATCCGTTTAGGTGAGGCACCGTCACACGGTAAGCCGATTATGCTCTACGATGCTGCGGCAAGCGGAGCGACAAACTACTTGCTCTTGGCAAAGGAGTTTTTGAAGAAGAATCGTAAAAAACAGACTAAATAATGAAGCAAAAAGGTTTAGGTAGAGGATTAGACGCCATATTTGGTGGCAATATCGAGGTTAAGGCGAAGCCGATGGAGGAGATGAGCGAGATTAAACTCTCGGAGATTATCCCCAATCCGACACAGCCTCGTACCGAATTTGACGAGGCGGCACTCGAAGAGTTGGCAGAGTCGATTCGTCAGTTGGGACTTATTCAGCCAATCACGGTAAAGCGCAGTGGCGAGAAGTATATCATCATCAGCGGTGAGCGCCGTTGGCGTGCAGCCGAGAAGGCGGGTTTGGAGGCGTTGCCGGCATATATCCGCGAGGTAGATGACACTACGCTCCACGCAATGGCTCTCGTTGAGAACATTCAGCGCGAGGACCTCAACGCTATCGAAATTTCGCTCGGCATGCAGCGACTTATCGAGGAGTGCGGTCTGACACAGGAGGCGTTGGCAGAGCGACTCGGTAAGAAGCGTTCGACCGTGGCAAACTATCTTCGCTTGTTGAATCTTCCTGACGAGGTGCAGTACGCCATCAAGGGTGGTATGATCTCGATGGGACACGCCAAGGCTATCGCTTCGGCAGAGGGCAAGTCGAAGCAGTTGTCGTGGCTCAAACGCTGTATCAAGAGCAACCTTTCGGTACGCCAACTCGAAGAGTTGATACGCCTTGCATCGGAGAAGAAGCAGAAGGTCGCACCCGTTATCGATGAGGAGTACCCCGAGTCGTATGGTCGTTTGGTTGAGCACCTCGAAAAGTTCTTCTCGCAGGATATCGCTATCAAGCGCGGCAAGAATGGCGGCGGTAAAATCATTATCGACTTCTCGTCAGATGCAGATATCGAAAAGTTTGTAAAGAAGTTCAGCAAACTCTAAATCGACCATTTTTGGGGGAGAGCGACAGTTTTTATGTTGAAAGTTAGAGCGATACGCACAGGGCTATTTGCAAGGGGCAGGGGCATAATTCTTCTGTTCTGCCTGCTATTTGTCTCTCTCTCGGCAGAGGCTCAAATCAACCCCTTTGCTCGTCAGAGAACGGGTGAGCGCACCATAATCCGTAGCGGTATGGCGTACTATCCCGACTCGATAGAGAAGATGCGAATTGACTCCACGCGCAGGGCACAACTCGTTGAGAAGTTGAAGAGTATATCGCCCGACTCGCTATCCAAAGTTCGCGAGGAGATTCGCAAGCAGTTGCCCGACTCGGTGCGCAAATCGATATTCGGTCGTGACAGCATCGAGGTTGCACGCGACAGCCTTGCACTTGTGACTACACAGAAAGACTCGCTAACCGAACGCCAGCACAAGCGACTCGAACGAAAGGAGAATCGCACCCCATTTATCAGCGACTCGATGTCGTTGCGTAATGTCTGCATTGCATCGGCGATAATGCCGGGTTTCGGACAGATATACAACAAGCAGTATTGGAAGTTACCTATCCTCTACGGAACGGTGGGAGCCTCGCTCGGACTATGCTTGTGGAGCAACAGCAAGTACAAGCCGTTAAAGACAAAATTCGACCGCATGACTGACCAGAGTCTGCTGCGTTCGCCCGAACTGAACGCCGTGCAGAGCGAGATGATAAAGTACAACACGATGAAGCAGGCGTTTATGATTACGACCATCGCCTCGTACATCTACTTTATCGGCGATGCCTGCGTGAAGTACTCTACGAACGAGGTTTCGCGTGTCAATAAGGCAACAACTCTTGCCATGATATGCCCGGGTGCAGGTCAGGTCTACAACAAGAGTTATTGGCGCGTGCCGATTGTTGTCGGCGGTTTCGCCTCAACGATATACTGTATCGACTGGAACAACCGAGGCTACCAACGATTCCAAAAGGCATATCGACTGAAAGCCGACTATGATGCCAACCCCGACAAGTATCCCGATGGCTCGTTAGATGAGTTTGGCGGCAGGTACAACACCTCGTTCCTCAAAAACCTGCGCAATAGTTACCGCCGTAACCGCGACCTCTGTATAATCCTTACGGCAGGACTCTATATTTTGCAGATTATCGATGCCCATGTCGATGCCCATCTGCGCGACTACGATATATCCAAAAACCTGAGTGTCAGCCTATCCCCTACGGTGGGTTACTCCTACAACCGAATGTCACCTTATAGTGGTGGCGGGGCTACGCTCGGTATGAACTTTGGTCTTACATTCTAAATACGACTATGTTAAAACGAACTATTATACTGCTCGTTCTTCTCGCGTTGTGCGCACCTATGACCATTGCAGCCAAGCGAAAGAAGGGCGAGTCGCACCGAGTTGTTACACCCATCTACGACACTATTCGCGTTGTCGTAACCGACACCATAAAGGTCGAGCCTAAGCCTGCTCCACGCATTGACACCCTGCGCCTTGCGCATACCCCTGCCGAGATTGATTCACTCGTGGAGGCGTGGGTAATACTCCACCAAGCACAGAGCGAGAAGCACTTTTTCGACACCTACACGGGCGATGAGGAGAGTGTGGCATCGCTGCCTATCGACACCCTCTACAAGCAGCGACTTTTGGATATGGTGTCGCCCATGCACCTGCCATACAACTATATCGTACGCAACTTCATAAACCAATATCTCAACGGTCGTTGGAGTTCGCTTCCGCGTGTGGTAGGACTCTCGCGCTACTACTTCCCTATTATCGAGGAGGAGTTACTCGCCGCAGGTCTGCCGTTGGAGTTGCGCTACCTGCCTATTATAGAGTCAAACCTCTCGATTCGAGCCACCTCGCGTATGGGCGCGGTTGGTTTGTGGCAGTTTATGCCCGCTACGGGCAAAAACCTCGGTTTGGAGATAAATTCGTTGGTCGATGAGCGTTGCGATGTGCTGAAATCTACCCGCGCAGCCTGCAAGTTCCTTGCATACCTATATAAGGTATATGGCGACTGGACTCTCGCTATCGCCGCCTACAACTGCGGACCGGGAAATGTCAATCGTGCCTTGGCACGCGCAGGCGAGAGTTGCAAGACCTACTGGGATATCTACGACTTCCTGCCTCGCGAGACACGCGGCTATGTGCCGAAGTTTATCGCTGCTGCCTACGCCTACACCTACCATGAGGCGCACAACATCACCCCGACTGCCATACCCGACTGTGTGGCGACAGATACCGTGATGATAGACCGTGTGATGCACCTCGGACAGGTGGCATCAACGCTCAATATACCTATTGAGACACTGCGCGACCTAAATCCGCAGTACAAGATAGATATTATCCCTGCCACCAAGAGGTCCTACTCGCTCCGTCTGCCTACCCGCTACACAAGCGAGTTCCTGCTCAACGAGGAGGAGATATACAGCAAAGATTCGCTCTACTTGAAGGAGTATCTCAACCCCGCTAACTTGGAGAAGAAGCGTGCCGAGGGTGTGGGCTATACATATACGGTGCGCAGCGGTGACAACTTGGGACTTATCGCCAAGCGCAACCGTTGCACAGTCAAGGAGTTGATGAAGTGGAACAGGCTGAAATCAACCGTTATCCGCCCCGGTCAGAAACTCCGTATCGAAAAGCCTAAGCCAAGAGGGTAAGTTAGTATCAGGACATTAGAAGTTACAAGGTCAAAAGAGAATGTAGAGTGCAGAATGAGAATTATTTTCAATGGCTCTCTACTCGCTCCTTAGAGAGTTATCCTATTTCGGTAGATGTTGTATACATATATCACCTTGCTCACATAGGCTATGGTCTCGTCACTGCCATAGAAGGCTCCCGACTGCACCACTTCATGCTGAGCATATTCGGGTTCGGAGAGCAACGAGAGATAGTTCATTACAACACTCCACCTATTGGTATCGTCTTCGTAATAGCTCGCCAAGCGTCTTGCATCTGCTACTCGCGAATATCCTGCATTGTAGCATGCAAGGATAAAGTTTAGTCGCTCAGCAGTATCGAACTTCCGCGATAGTCGTAGCATCTTATTGTTTTCGTGCAGTAACTTCGCCGCGACCTCGACATTTGTCCGCACATCGAAAAGTGTCTCACGAGCATAGCCCATACTCTTTGCCGTAGAGGGCATAATCTGCATCAACCCCACAGCTCCGACCCTCGACACCGCATCGAAGCGAAACTCCGATTCCACGCGGGCGATAGCCGACAGCAACAACCAATCGACACCATATCTGGCGCCAACCTCCTGAAATATCTTGTCGTATTGGGATATTAGATATTGCTCCTCGACAGCCTCGCTCTCTTCTTGTTTAACTGCACGATGCGACACCTCACTTGTCGCCACAACGGAGAGTGCCGTTGCTATTGCTACAAAGAGCAGAGGTAGGATATAATTCTTAATTCTCAATTCTTAATTCTTAATTTGATAGGGTAGTGGTTAATCGTAGAATGTCCACGAGATACCAATCTTGAACATACCCGGATTGAGCGGATAGCGCGCTACGGCGAAGTACTCGTTGTTGCCGAAGAGGTTGCAGTTCCAGTGCTGGTATTTCAGCAGGATACGCATACGCTTCCACTTGGCGGATATAAAGGCATCGAGGTATGGATAGTTTCCAATCTCGGTCTCGTTCTGATTGTAGAATACCGACAGAGCAGGGTTGTAGCCCTGTGCATAGTAACGGGTATTAAATCGTCCATCAACACCCACCTGCACACGCAAAACATCGCGCTTAATCCAGAACTCGTAGTAGTAGGATAGGAATGCCGAGACGAGAGGCAACGGCACAACATGTCTGTTCGAGGTGAGTTGCACCAAGACACGGTGGTTGAGATGCACACCCTTGAAACTAAAATCCTTCTGTGCGTAGATGCTCGTAAGACTCACTGTGCCGTTATGCTGCTTTGGCAAGCAGTCGGCACCGTAGTATATTTTATTGCGCAAGATGCTCTGCCAGAAGCCCAACTCAATACCGTGGTCAGGTACCGTAAACGACACATTAAAGCGTGTTTCTCCCTCTTTTTTGAAGTCGTTGTGCCAGCGGTAGTGGTTTGATGTCCAGTTGTTCTGCCAATACGATGGCGAGGTCATCGACTCGGAGAAGGAGCCCGACAATGTCAGAGGCTTCTTCTTGATGAAGGCACTCAACGATGCGCGTGCCGAAATCTCGTAGTCGCCACCGCGATAGCCCGATGGATAGACCTTGAAGTTGGCACCCCAGTCAGCATACTTGCGAATCTTGCCCTGCACTCCTGCGTAGGCAAACCACGCTGTCTTATTCACCTTGTTCTGTTTGCCCGAGATATATGCCTCCTCGCTAAACTGCGAGTAGGTATGTATATCTATACCCACACCGCCATCGAGTGTTCCGACTGCTCCGTTTCTGTCCCAAGGCTGCGCCTGCACAAAGAAGCGGTTGGTGATGATGCGCTCGTAGGTCGAGTCGCGTGTCTTTTCGGGGTTGTAAAACCAATCCTTATAGTAGGTGTCGGTGTGCGAATTGAATGTGCCGTCAGGGTTGCGCGAGTATCGCTCATCTCTGTATGTCGAGTACTTGTCGGTATAGACCTTATCCCAAGCGTTGTACTCAAAGGTGTGTCCCACATATATTGCAGGCAGGTCTGCCATCGAGAAGTCGTGGTCGGTCATTCGCACAAACGGAATACCGATAGACTGCTTGATGAAGAAGGCATGGTTGCGATATGAGTTCTTTGCCTCGGAGGTTGCCAAGCGCATCGGCACACCCGAAGGCATCTCGAACACAGTATCGGTAATTGCCCAATCGCCCACAACGCCACCACTCTCCTGCTGTTCGATCTTGTTGTAGGTGTAGCCTGCATGTACCGAGTAGCGGCGACCCGTGTGCGCCACCGTACCTGCAAAGTTCTTGTTCTTCACTCGCGATACATCGTACTTGCTACGAGAGCCTCGCGAACGGAAGTTCAGCGACACCGAGGTCGAAGGGTTTACATTCTGCGATGCCATAATCTCGAAGTGCTCCTCACGATAACGCTTCTGTCCCGACTCCAAGTATGTCATCCAGATATATGGGTGCTTCATGTTGTAGAACGGAACATTCTCGGTGTTGTATGTATAGGCATCGTATGGCTGCGAGAAGGTAAACTCGCGCGAACGAGTACGCTCAAAGTAGTTCACTTCGGTAGATGCCTGACCAAGACCTCCTACCGAGTTGTTGCCAAGTCGCTTGTGGTAGTGCGGATAGTCCAAACGCCACACATTCAGCGTAGTGTCGATAGGCTCAACACGCACCGTGTTGTAGTCGCGGTCGATATGCCACTGGAAGTTGCGCAATGCACGAATCGAGTCGCTGAAAAAGTAGGACTCCAACGGCTTGCGAGGCTTTTTCTTCTTTGTGGAGTCAGTCTGCTCACCATTTATAGGGTTGCCGTTCTCATCGACCTGCTGACCATCGGCACCCTGCTGTCCCGTAGTATCGTAAGGATTGGAGCCGTAGCCGCCCATAATATCCTTGCCCTGTCGTTGCGAACGCATCAACGCCCTCGCATCGATTTGCGCATACGCCACCGCTCCGACCGCAGCCACAAAGACCACTGTCAGCACCAAGCGCAGTATGTGATTTCCACGAAACAAATTCTTTGGCTATTAGCCATTAGCCGTTGGCTATTGGCTTTTTTAGTTAAAAGTTTTCAGTTTTTCGGTTGAATATCCAGCGCACTGCCGATACCACAATATACATAACGATAATCAGCGGAATTGCGTATAATCGGAGCAGACAAAGTGTCACCACGCAGGTTGCGAGGAAGCAGTAACGCAGTCTGTTGTCGCCCCAACGCCACGACTTGAACTTAAACGAGAACATTCGTATCGGGCTGACAAGCAGTGCCGCCACCAGCACCGACATCAACACCAGCCACTCCAACTCCACCGTAAGCCCGTATTGGGTGCACAACGCCGCCAACGAGAGGCACAATATCGCCGAGGCAGGGGTTGGCAGACCCTCGAACTCCTCGTGTTGTGTCTCGTCTATATTAAACTTTGCAAGTCGCAAAGCCGACAGCAGCGCAATTACAAGCGGAACATAGCACAACGCCTCGCACGCACCATCGTTAAACCCGAATGCCGAAGGCATCATTCCACACAGCACCGACATTGCAATAGCAGGTGCAACGCCAAACGAAACCATATCCGCCAACGAGTCGAGTTGCACGCCCACAGCAGAGTATTGTTTGAGGAGTCGCGCTGCGAAACCATCGCAGAAATCGAATACCGCCGAAGCCAGAACAAAGGCGAAAGCCAACTGTAAGTCGCTGTAAACCAACGAACAGATAATCGAGCCCACGCCGCACAAGAGGTTGCAGAGCGTGATGCAGTTCGGTATTGTAAAGAGTTTAATCTTCATAGTACGCGTAGTTTAACTCGCAAAGATAAGAAAAAACTTATAGTTTTTCAAATTAAGAATTAAGAATTGAAAATTAAAAATCATTTTCTTCTCTCTTCTCTCCAACGCCGCTAACGCCTCTAACTTCTCTCGCCTAAAATAATTCTCAATTCTTAACGCTCAATTCTCATTTTTTTATTATATTTGTACATAAATTTAGAATGATTGTGTTATGAATAACAAAAAGCCCCTTTATTGCGTGATTATGGCGGGTGGCGTGGGTACTCGCTTTTGGCCGGAGAGCCGTCAGAGTAAGCCAAAGCAGTTTCTCGATATCTGCGATACGGGAAAGTCCTTTCTGCGAATGACTTACGAGCGTTTTGCACACCTCGTGCCTACCGAAAATTTCCTTGTCGTAACCAATGAGCGATACAAGGATTTGGTCTTGGAGCATATCCCCGAGTTGCACGAGGAGCAGGTTTTGTGCGAGCCTATCGGTCGCAACACCGCGCCATGTATCTGCTATGCGGCATACCATCTGCGCAATGTCACACCTGAGGCGATGATGATTGTCACCCCTGCCGACCACCTCATCTTGAACGAGGCGGAGTTCCACTCCATCGTTGAGGAGACAATCGACTTCGCTACCAATAACAGGGCATTGATGACTATCGGCATCACTCCTTCACGCCCAGAAACTGGCTATGGCTACATTCAGAAGAGTGACAACGCCACCATTTCGCGAGTAAAGTGCTTCACCGAGAAGCCAAACTTGGAGTTGGCGCAGGTGTTTGTGCAGTCGGGCGAATTTTTCTGGAATTCGGGAATCTTTGTGTGGAAGGTCGAGGATATAATCTCTGCCGTGGCAGAGCATCTGCCCGAGCACCACGCTCTGTTCGAGGGTGTATCGCCGCTACTCGGCACCTCGTCCGAAAAGGAGGCTATTGCGCAGGTATTCTCGGAGTGCCGTGCCATATCGATTGACTACGGTGTGATGGAGAAGGCGGAGAATGTATATGTTCGTTGTGGCGACTTTGGTTGGAGCGATGTCGGCACATGGGGTTCGTTGTACCAACTTTCGCGCAAAGACAAGTACGCCAATGTCAAGCCTTCGCAGGGTTGCTACACCTACAATACCCGTTCATCAATAGTATCGCTGCCGAAGGGTAAGGTAGCGGTAATCAACGGCTTACGCGACTATATCGTGGTCGACACCGAAGATGTTTTGCTTATCTGCCCACGCGCCGAGGAGCAGAATATCAAGAAGTATATCGATGAGGTAAAATACAATAACGGAGAGAAGCACATTTAATATCAGACTATTAGCCATTAGCGAATCTATTTTGGAAAGATTATATCAACATTTCATAAGTTCAACGGGAGTAACGACCGACTCGCGTAAAATCGAGAATGGAGCGATGTTCTTTGCACTGCATGGAGCATCGTTCGATGGTAATGACTACGCGATAGCGGCACTCGAGCAGGGTGCTTCAGTGGCAGTAGTTGACCGCGAGGATATTCTGCGCAACAACCCCGACTATGCCGAGCGACTGATCCTTGTCGATGATACCCTGAAGGCGTTACAAGAGTTGGCGCACGAGCATCGTCTGCGACTTGCCATACCAATAATCGCTATTGCCGGAAGCAACGGCAAGACAACAACCAAGGAGCTTGTGTCGCGAGTATTGGCGGAGCGATTTGAGGTTACAACCACACAAGGCAACCTCAACAACCATATTGAAGTC
>JAZRJD010000005.1:0-11421 GCA_045645625.1 Alistipes sp. | reverse complement strand
CGGCGTGAATCTCGTCGCACGCATACTGCACAAATCGCTGAATGGCCTGCACCTTCGACTCGTTGTACTTGTTGTGATAGTCAATCAACTTCTCGACCTTTGTCATACGGTCAGGGAAACGCACATAGTCGAAGTTAATCTCATTGAAGCCGAACTTGCGCACCGCCTCTTTTGCCAACTCCACATTGAACTGCCAAACCTTGCGGTCGTATGGGCTTGGCCAATACGCCTTGTTGTGCTTGAACGGCTTGCCTGTTGCCTTCTCGGTGATAGCCACCTCCGGGTGGTCTTTCACGAGGTGTGAATCCTTGAAGCAGGTGATACGGCCAACAACATAGAAGCCCTCCTCGTGGAGTCGCTTAACTGCGTTGCGATACATCTCCTCCTTGTTCTTGCCCGCGTAGCGATGATTTGTTGGCGAGTACTTCGCCATCGCCTCCGCCTTGTATCCCGGACACTCGTTATCCTTGATGTCGATTACAAAGGTGTTTATCTTTGTGCGCTTTGCAAAGTCGATATACTTCTCGATATTTCCGATTACCGATGGAGAGATATTGAGGTAGAGCGAATAGCACGCCTCCGGCATCTTGTTGTTCTCGAACACTACACGCTCGGTAGGGTAGAAGTCGCAACCGATAGCCTGACCTCCGCCAAATGGGTTTTTGATAGCCTTATGAACCTTGTCGTACTGCTCCGCCTTGTAGCGTTTGAGGGACTCTTCCTCGTTGAATACGAGATATTTGCCGTAGACATAACCCTCTAATGCACCTTGCTTGACTTTGTAACGATTTACGCGACCATCTGCACGCAGCGAGTCGAAGTCAAGTACAGCGAGCTGCTCACCCTTCTGCGCCTGACCGCCAACAAGCGAGGTTTCGCGGTCGGTGATGATTGATGCAGGGGTGCGCACCCATACGATTTTCTCCTTCACCACCTCTTTCGGGGTGGCAACGAGCGACTGCTCCTTGGCGTAGAAATACTGCTTGCGGGTAATCTCGATAGGTACAAATTTTTGCTTCTCGACCTTTACCACCTTGCCGAGATTGGCTCTCACCTTACGACCTCGCACGATGCTCTGTACCTCGCTGACAACACCATTTTCGTCAATGGAGTAGAGCAGAACTTCGGTGGTTGCCGAGGCGAGATAACGCTCCTCGATAATATCTTTGCTGCCACAAGATGTCAGGAGTACAGCAGCAAAAACGAATGATAAAAGTATCTTTCTCATAAATAAAATTGGTTTCTTTGGGTTAATTGTGCAAAGATAGTATATTTTTTTGTATCTTTGCCCTGCGAAAGATGTAAATCTTTTTACTGATAAGAATTTTGCCCTTGTAGTTCAACGGATAGAACGAAGGTTTCCTAAACCTTAGATAGCAGTTCGATTCTGCTCGGGGGTACGAGAGAAGTTCAGTCGAACTTCTCTTTTTTCGTACCCCCGAGCAGAAAGTGTGTTACCCACCCCCAGAAAAATAACAGCCTGCCTAATGTCTCGTTAGGCAGGCTGGCTTTGTTGGGTGTGACGATCCTTATTGTGAGTGACAATCTTTGCTGTTGCCTCTCTTGGCAACCTCTCTTGACCGCCACTCTTTGCAGTGTCGTAACTCCTATCTGTTGAGTTTTATGATGAAGAATGGGGTCATTTCGCTGTACTTGGCGTTCTGGAATCTTCGTCTGCCCTGTGCTACCAACTCGCCCTTTACGGTGCCGACTATATTCATCTGCCACATAGGTCTATTCCTCTTACCCTTCATCTTCTCCAAGGCTGTGTCATTCAGTTTGATGTAGATAATCTTCTCGGTCTCCTCTGGTTGTATCGAAATCGGTTCGAGAGAGAATATTCTATGTTTCTTGCCCAAGAGCAACTCTATCGGCTCGTCAAATCCCGGGCTCTTATCCACCAGCACCTTAATCGGAATAACATCGTCATCAACCGAGAACAATACCTCCTTATTTATATCGAAGTCTACCGACATTCGATATGGTGATGCCTCCGCTACATCGAGTGCCAACTCCGCAGCCTGAATATGGTGTGTATAGTAGAACGCCTGCATCATATTATCCACAGGTACAACATTTGCCTTTCCGCGCCCATTAAGAGTCGGGTAGTCGAGTTTTACCTCTATCGGGAATCGCTTTACCTTGGCACTCTTTGGTGCTGTTATCGAGACATCCCACCTCTTGCCCGTACGGAGTTCCAGACAACTTGTCGTAAAGCCCTTCGGAAGTCCCTCGACCGCCAGATGTGCCGGTCTCTTCAACTTTCCGGTGATATCCACGCGGAATGCGGCTGTACCTCCTGACGGAATGGTGATATTTGCTGGCGAAACAAAGGCATTGAACGATGGCAATTGTTTGTGGCGGCGCAACAGATAGTGGTAATCCTTGCCGTGTCCTCTATGTAAATCCTCGACTTCGAGGGTCAGTACCTCGCTCTTTCGAGGTAGATATTTAATCACCGGGTCGGCATGGAAGGTCATGAGACCTTGGATTGGGTCCTCGGTATCGTCCATCTCGGCAACGACCTTGCCACGCTCATTGCGCAGCCTCATCACTGCATCTATTCGTGAGCCGTTTCTTCGTCCTATAAGTTCTACAATAACCGGCTCGCGCGCCTCGGCATAGACCTTATACTGCTTTATCTTCGACTCTGCCGTGAGGGAGTCTGATATGGCGGTATTTGAGGTCAGTGCCATCTCGCGCTTTGGCGACTGAACGAGTTTCATGCCCTTTGGCAGTGCGTAGAACGATACGGCATTCGAGGTGCCGATTTCGTTGGTGTAGGTGAGTTGGTTGTAGCCCTCTCGCTTCACCTTTACCGTGGTGGTTGTGGCTCCGAGATTGACACCCTCCAACTCCTGCTTAACCCTTTTCCTCGCCACGCCGTACGCAGGATAGCGACCTGTGACAAAAGGTATCACACCAATCTGGATTCTGTAATTGAAGTCCTGACGACCGCGATAGATAGCATCGTGAATCATCAATGTGTAGTTGCCGTCCTTTGGTAGTCTTGTGATAATCACTGGGTCTACATTGTGGTGATAGTCATCGGAGTAGGCGACCTCTCGACCGCGCGAATCTACCAACTTTATAACGGGCTGAAACCAACCCGGTACAGCATCGGCGATATATGGTACGAGTTGGCGTCCCTTGACCGAGATAACAATCGAATCGCCCTCGTTGCCTGCAAATCTGAAATGGTCGATGCCGCCCGGTGTTACATATCCGCACAATACGGCAGGGAGCGATGATATCATATTCGGCTTTTGCTTCGAATTCTTCTTCTTGGTGTTTTCGAGGACATTAGGGTACGATGATACCTCGAAAGGCAGCATATTCGACACTCCCTTTGGACCTTGCAGGCGCAGGTCGTACAATCCGCACGGAACATTCGCCGCGATAGTCACCTTTATCTTCACCTTGTCGGCAAGTTGAGGACTACTCTGGTCGTTCAATCTTCTGCGCCTCTTCTTTGCGGAGGTAGGCTCTACGAATGGTTGCAACTCACCCTTGATATCCGGGTGGCTGAACAGCACCTTTGTTGCCTTGTTGATATTGAGACCTCCCGCCTCAATCTCGACAGTGGTACCTACCTGACCTCCTGCGGGGAAGAGATAACCCATCGACAACTTCTGCGCGTAGAGAGGTGTTGTCAGGATGGTGAAAATGGCGAACAATACTATATTTCTAATCTTCATAATGGCGGCTATTTTATATCAATAATCTCATACAACAATCCGTGACTCTTCTTCTTGTCCAACAGCGAAGGGAGTATCGGCAGGTCGCCCTCGGATACATGTGGTAGCGTACCGTAAGGGTCGATGCCCATAAGCAGGTAGATAGTACCTATCAAGTCGCAAGGGGCTACGGGGCGCTCCTCGACAGTCTCACCTGTCTTGTTGGTCTTACCTACGACCTTGCCTCCCATAAATCCGCCACCTGCAACCAGATAACTGAAAGTTCTGCCGTAGTGACCGCGACCACCGTTCCATGGAGCCTCCCACATCACCTTTGGTGTGCGACCGAACTCGCCACCGCAGAGAATAATGGTGCTGTCGAGCAGTCCGCGTGCATCGAGATCGGCGATAAGTGCCGACAGAGCCTTATCTAACATAGGCAGTTTGGAGTTCATAAATTGGAAGTGCTTTTTGTGTGTATCCCAACCTGTTGTGCGAACATTTACAAAAGGTACTCCCGCCTCAACAAGTCTTCGCGCCACCAAACACGACTGTCCAAGTTTGTTTGTGCCGTATCTCTGCTTTACGGAGTCGGGTTCATTAGCGAGATTGAAGACCTCGCGGCTATCGCCCCATATAAACTCCATATTCACATCTCTCAACGAGTCAATCTTCTCCTTTTCGATAGGCTTATCCTCAAATTTGTCGAGCAGAGCCATTCTGCTATCCATCTTTTCGCGATTGACATAGGTATTAACCAAGCCTTCAACCTCGTATAGTGTCTTCGACTCTGGCTTACCACCCGTGTCGAAAGACTTGTACTCGTTGCCCAAGAAGCCACCCTCGTTGAAACGGCTGTTGGCACTCGTAACCGATACATAACAAGGCAATACCCCTTTGTATGTATCGCGCTTCATATAGGATATTACAGCACCAAAAGATGGATATACCACCGCACCTCCCGAGGTGTCACCCGTAATCATCGCGTAGTGTCCCGTCTCGTGGGCGTTACTGCCGTGGGTCATACTTCTAATTAGCGAGTATTTATCCGCCATCGTTGCAAGCAGTGGTAACTTCTCGCCAATCTCAATACCCTCGACATTGGTCTTGCACACTTTTGTGAGGCTACCCGTATAGTTTCGTCCCGCCTCAGGCTTAGGATCGAAGGTGTCGGTCTGCGCAGGACCACCATCTAAATATACCAAAATCACAGACTTCGCCCTCTGGGCATAAGAGCCGAATGCGATAGCCAGTATCAGAATTAGTGTCAGATATATTCTCTTCATAGCGTTGATGATTAGTGGTTGTAAAGGAATTCGTTGCTGTTTATCTGTATCCACATAATATCGCAAGCCAACTCGCGAAGCGTAAGATTGTTCTTCTGCATGTGCTCCTTGTAGAGTTCAACCTCCTGTGGAGTGGCCTTTCGCGACAATGCACGAATGGTTATGGCATCTGCCACCGGAGCAACCGCGGTGTGCTGCTCGCACAACTTCTTCAAGAATGAACTTCTCCTGATGCGCTTTTCGAGTACCGAGGAGTTCATCAGATAGAGTAGTTGTCGCGATGTGATAGCATTGTTGCGCTGGCTCTCCAACGAGACATCGCGCGACACCTTGCCAAACAACTCCAACTCGGTTGAGGATACCGTAGCATCGCCCAAATGGGTTGCCTTTGTGCGCGGAGGGTAGAAGGTGAAAGGCTCTGGTACGCGACTGGTATATGTGCTCCAAGCACCCGTAACGGTGGATAAGGCATCAACTATAACCTCCGCAGGGAGTCGTTGCGGCACATAACTACCCTCGGGGGCTGCCGCCGAGTTGAACTGCTCCGACAGCAGTATCTTCTTCAACAACGCCCTCATATCATAGTTCTTCGCCACGAAGTAGTCCGTGTACTCTTTCAGCAGTTCGGGGTTTGACGGCTTGTTGTCCTTGCGCCAGTCGTCAGGCTCGTGGACTATGCCCTTGCCAAATACCCAATACCACATTCTGTTTACCATAACCTCGGCAAAGCGTCTGTTATTGCGAGAGGTGAGCCAATTGACATACTCCTCGCGCCAGTCCGTATCCTTGCGAAGGTCGAGTATCGTTCCATCTTCCAATACCACCTTGTGCCATGGCAACTCCTTGTGGATATCGAGATATATAATCTCCTCCTTCCACTCCTTGGTCGATTTGAACTTTATCTGCGAGAAACACTCGTAGCCCTTGTCCTTGCAATCTCTGTTGCCAAGGAAGAGCAGGTTGATGTTGGCGTAGAAGTTCTGAGGTGTCCTTGCCTGAAATCCGCGATAGAAGTTTGCCGCAGGAGAACGGAAGTTGCTACCCTCGGAGAGGAGCAAATCTCTGACCATCTTGTCGTATGGTACATTGTTCAGCAACTGCTCGTATATCCAGCGGTTGTATGCCTGCACGCCATTAGGCCACAGGTTGCTCGGAAACTCCGACTTCACACGCAAGATATCGCCCCAATGCATCTGCATATATTTGAGAGAGAGTTCGTGCCCGACAAGTCGGTTTACCACATTCTCACGCTTGCGCGGATTTGTGCTCTTGCGAAATTCCTCGCATTGTTGCGGTCCGGGCAGTGCTCCCGTTATGGTGAGGTAGAGTCTGCGAAGAAAGACCTCGTCACTACATCTGTTAGAAGCCGTTGTCTGCTCAATCGAGAGTAGCAGACAGATAATGAACATCAATACTATCTTCATAATGTTACGATATTAAAATTCCCTCTATTTCAACCAAAAGTTCGCTTCGGCATACATCTGCAACGGAGTAGATGACAAGCGTGTCGGGGTAGTACTCCTCGACCACCGCCTTCACATCTGCATAATCCTCTGCATTCTTGACAAAGACATGTAACTTAACATATTTCAGGTCGTACGGCTTGCAGCCATACCTTACCAAATTCTCCTTCGATACGAGATATTCGATATTCTCTATTGTCTTGATGGTTTGCGACCTTACCGACTGCGCATCGACACTATCCTCGCCCCTGATTGCTGCCGTACCCGATACGAAACAGCAGGCTCCGCAGGCAGTCTCGATTAACTTTGCACGCTCGAATTTAGGGGTGCTCTTTACTGCATTTTCGGCATCATCGATAAGTACCCTCTTCGAATAGACATGAGCCGCCACCTGCAATGGATTGTCGATAGGGTAGACCCCCGACTCCTCGCTGCCTCTCTTCTTGAAGGCGATACCTCCGACAACTATACCTCCGCCAACAGCACCTATGCCCGTTGCCGCAGGGTAGCCGTTTCTCCACTCCCCCTTTGCGTAATAGCAGGTGCGGGCATCGTTGAACTCCTGATAGTTCTGCTTGCCATCGCGACAATCCACGATGCTGCCGATGTAGTTCCACTGGCGCACTATATCATCTACCGCAAAGCCATGCAGGGTTAGCACCTCGTTCAACTTGCAAAAGACCTCATCGCTCTGCACACGAACACTATCCGCAAAGTCCGATGCGGGAATGCCCTCTACGAAGAGCATAGACTCCTCGTCACTCTCGATAACTCCGTAGCAGATGCCGTCTTGCTCCTTGATCTCAATCTCGGCATCGCCTTCGAGTGCATATATTTCGAGCGCAAGCCCACCCTTTGGCAGGAGCGACTGGGGAATCAGAGTTACGGGAATACGCCTGCCGAGAGAGCCACAAACAACAGATTTCAACTCATTGAGTAGAGTGTGATACTCTGTCGTATCACTTGTTCCACAGAAAACAACTCCACAAACTCTGTCGGCAGTCGTACCGCACAAAGCCTTCTCGATATGCGTAGAGCATAGTTCGGATAGTTCAAGCGTTGAGGAGAATATCTTTAATCCCATAAACTTTGTTTGTTTTTACTTTTATTATATAGACAAAGTTCGGAGTGAAAAGTTAAATTTAATCTATCGTGCATTTTTAGGCACGGTAATCGGAATATAGTTCTTCGATGGCAAAAGCGGTATAAGCGGACAATCGACTGCGTGAATCATCTCCTTGCCATCGGTATCCTGCGCCTTGCCATTTGTCATATCAATCTTTGCCACATTGTGAATACCCATTGGCGTGCGATGCTCCTCGCCCGTGAAGGTGAAATTCACATTCTCCATTGTGAGGTGCTTGATATTGCGCACAAACATCGCCCAAAGATGCAGTTGCAGAGTTGGCGAAAGTATGGCAAGAGGCGATATCTCTCAAAGCGGTCTATACCGAAACTCGCGCAGTTTCATTTGTTGATATGCCTATTGTGTCATTTGAAACAGATACGGAGAATGGTGTTATAACTGTTGCGGCTTCGGGCGAGAATTTGTCGGCAGAGTTCTTTGCTGGTACGCAGGAGGCAAGTGTGCGACTTGCTATTTCCGACAGTAACAACTCGGTGGTGAGTGAGTATGTGGCAATGGTAGCCAGTGAGGGTATAGATGTTTATAGCGCACAGGATCTTATGCTAATCGTAGAATATCCCACAGCAAAAGTATGCCTAAAACGCACTATTGACATGAGCGGAGTGGAGTGGACTCCAGTGGCAGTATATTCTGGTGTTTTCGAGGGAAATAAAGATAAAGGCTACGAAATTAAAAATATATCTGCTCCGTTGTTTAATAAAATGAACGGAGAGGTTAAAAATCTAAAAGTGACAACCAATATAACGACATGTCAAGCATCTATTGGCGCTATTGCCAACTCTCTTGGTGGAACAATGAACAATTGCGAGGTCTATGGTAAAATAGAATTTTCGGATTTACTCACATCTTCTGCCACCATATACATTGGCGGTGTTATTGGTAAGTTTTTATCAGGTGCAACAATGTCGAATATAACTAATCACTCTAATATATCGGTGAGTTCCACTGTTAATATGGAAACAAGCGTGTATTTGGGAGGTGTAGTTGGTAGCATACCTTTTAACACAAATTCTATGATTGATAAATGTTATAACAACGGAACTATATTTTTTGATGCGATAACCGCATCAGGAGTTGTTCGTATAGGGGGAGTTGTTGGTAGGACAACGGCAATAATCGATGGTGCGCGTTGCTTTTGTACTATCACTGCATGGGATCCATCTGCGGAGTTTTCAAAGGTGGGTATGATTACAGGGTCTGCCCGCGTTGCTGACACTGTGGTTGCTACGGACTGCCATGTAGGAGGATATATTGATCAGGGGACATATGCACCAATAACTGATGGTGCGGGTGGCTTTAAATTCACTGTTGTTTCTGATCCTTTTCCAATAAATCAAGAATACTATTATGAGTATATTTACGGATGCCCTATTAGTGACGATTATCATACTATGGGGAGTATCGTTCTGACAGATGGCTGTGGTTACTTGTTGGAAAATATTGATGCTGATCCTAAGTTTGAAATAGTATATCCAGAATAGTAGTAAGTTCTTTTAAAAGTTATATTGCCGAGCAGAAAAATCAATTCGCTCGGCAAATTTTCTTTTTTTAGTCTTTCTGTTCTCTGTTTTTTGCTATCTTTGCGTTATGAAACAAAAGATACTCTTCGTATGTTTAGGAAATATCTGCCGTTCGCCGATGGCAGAGGAGATTTTCCGTCAAAAGGTTTTTGCGCGGGGTTTGGGCGACCAATTCGTGATTGACTCCGCAGGTACATACTCTGGTCATGCCGGCGAACTTGCTGACCCTCGTATGCGTGAGGCTGCGCACTGTCGTGGCTACTACCTTACCCATCGTTCTCGTCCATTTCGTGTCAGCGACTTCGATGACTTCGACCGTATCGTGGTTATGGACGACAGCAACTACGAGCGAGTTTGCCGTCTTGCCCCTATGCGCGAGGATATTGATAAGGTCTATCGTATGCGCGACTACTTTACAACCTACCGCACTGCCTACGACTATGTGCCCGACCCCTACTACGAAGGTCGCGAAGGTTTCTACCTCGTAATCGATATGCTCGAAGAGGCTTGCGAGCAATTGCTCAACGAAATAGTCGGGCAGTAAACACTTGCTAAATTGAAAATAAATCGCTATATTTGCAATAACATATCAGCGAAAGAATGTACGATTTTGCACAATAAGGGTAAATAAATACCCCTTCCCGTTTTTCGGGGGGGGGTATTTTGTTGATATACAGTGAGTTACAGAATAAGAACGATTATAAACCATTAAATCCAAACTATTATGAAAAGATTTTATTTGATTTTATCGCTTGTTGCGATGTTGTTTACCTCGTGTGAGGGTGTCTTTGACAATGGTGCTAACGATGACAATGTCGGTGGTGGCAATGAGGGCGGAGGCTCTGCTAACGGGAAACTCATTACCGCAATTGTGAACTATCCATTAGGCGAGGAGATAAGTGATGCAAGTTCTGTTATCTATCTTTCGTACGATGAGAATGGGCAAATAAAGAGCATTCAGTACACCGATATTGAGGATAACTATCCAACAAAATCAACCTTGCAGACGATTACTTACAGCACGCCTATAACAATCACAAGTGAGGTGCAGGAGATTGTGAAAGATACCGATCCCAATAGAACCATTTTATACAAGAGCAAAGGTGCAAGTGGTGTAGCATACTTGAATAGTTTGGGCTTCCTATCTTCACTCTCTTATGGCGAGTATTATAGTTGCACTCTTTCGTACGATGCAACAACTCACAGAATATCCGCCTATACCGGAGGAAGTGGTTATACTATGCCGTTTACTTGGGAGAATGGAAATCTTACGAGTTTTGATAACGAGGCTACTTTATCATACACTGATACACCTGCAACTTGGGGTGGCTTTGATTGGTTCTTTATGATGGCAAATGGTGGAGAAGTGGAGCGACTACCTCTCTACACAATGAATACTAATCACGGTTTACTCTCGAAGAATCTCCCAAGCACAATTACAGTAGATGGAAGGGTGGGCGAATTTTCCTATACTTTTAATGACGATGGTAGCCTATCTGCTGTTAAGTTTGGTGAAGATGTCTTCGAGTTTTTCTATGAGGGCGAAGTCGCTCCTGCGTGGCAGTGGGAAGAGTTTGATGAAATAGTAGAGGCGGAATAGTTGGACATTCCTACACAATTATATTAGACATTACCCCTTCGGGAGGTGATGTCTATTTTTATCTCTATAACCCATATTGCCTCCATAACCCCTATACCTATATTAAATAATAAAGGGTAAAAGTTGTGTTATTAAAAAATTTGAAAAATTCTTCATTTGTAAGTTGTTGATAATTAGCAGTGTGAAGAAAAAAGGCGAAATAATTGTGAAAAAAGTGTCGAAAACATTTGGAAGTGTCATTTTTTTGCCGTTACTTTGCATCCGCTTTCGCGCCGAGAAAAATGGTGTCAGAGAGCAGTAGAAAAGGGGTTCTGAAAAATTTTTTTGAAAAAAGTTTCCGAAAAATTTGGAGGTTACAAAAAAACGCCTTACCTTTGCACCACTTTCGCGCTGATAAAACAGCCGAGGTGCAAAAAATAGAAAGAGAGAGCCACAAGGCTTAATCAAATAGAGAGGGCAACGGCCCGATCAAGAAATGCGTTCTTTGAGGTATTTGAGCAGCTAAATAAGTTTTTTCCTTCTCTTCGCAAGAAGAGAAATTTCAAAAACAATACCTTTGAGATTAGAGCTAAGATTTAATTAATTCTTTTTTTACAATGGAGAGTTTGATCCTGGCTCAGGATGAACGCTAGCGGCAGGCTTAACACATGCAAGTCGAGGGGCAGCATAAAACATTGCTTGCAATGTTTGGTGGCGACCGGCGCACGGGTGCGTAACGCGTATGCAAC
>JAZRJD010000004.1:0-13702 GCA_045645625.1 Alistipes sp. | reverse complement strand
CTGATTCATCTCTGCCATAGTTTACTCCTCCTTGTTTTTGTTAGCAAGCTTGGCACGACGCTTCTCAGAGTACTCTACTGCGTACTTGTCCTGCTTGAAAGTTAAGAAACGGATAACTCGCTCATCACGGCGATACTGTGTTTCGAGGGTGTTGATCAACGAGCCCTCGCCGGTGAACTCTACCAAGAAATAGAAACCGGTTGTCTTCTTCTGAATAGGGTAAGCAAGTTTCTTCAAGCCCCAAGCCTCGCTATTCACAATCTGACCACCGTTCTCGGTAATGATTCCCTGGAATTTGTCAGCAACCTCTGCTACCTGAGCCTCAGACAACACAGGAGTGACAATGAAAACGGTTTCGTAATTGTTCATAATTGTTTAATTATTAAATGTTTTATGCTAATAAAGCGGGTGCAAAGGTACAAATAAAATTCAAAATGCAAAATTCAAAATGCAAAATTCCACGAAATTTCTTGAAAAATAGTGCAAATTGTTCACTTTTTCGCACTGCACCTGCCGTAAAAGTCATTAATATGGGTACCAAGTAGGGTTATTCTCCAAGTAACTGTTTATCGGCTTGCGCTTGAAGGCAAGGGTTGTCTGAACGCGCTTATTGCCACCGCAGATAAGGTTTGTAACCACAATCTCTGCCGTGTCAGCACCCTTTGGCAGCGTCATTTGGAGTGCGCTCATTCCGTGGAGCACCTTCTCATTTTTGCCTACCTTGATATTGAACGGTATCGAGGATTTGTTGGTGAGTATAACCATTGTCTCCTTCTTGTTGTCGCACATGTGCTCGATGCTTACGCTGTTGTTAAAGAACTCGGTGAGGTACTCCTCCTTGCCGACCAATCGGTTGTTGTGGTAGGCAATTGTACGACCCTCGAAGAGAGCCTTCTTAATCGACTTTTCGTCACAACTCTTCGCGAGGATAAAGGTCATATTGCGGTAGATACCATCGTTGTAGTATGGGTAGAAACGCTCCGCCATAGTGGTATGACCGTCAGAGTTCGAGAATACGCCTTGGTTGTTCTTGATGCAGTATGGCACCAACCAGCCCCAGAAGGCGTGACCATTACCAATCTCGATGCCTCGCACAAGTCCCTCATTGTGCAACTCCTCTGCCAACGGAGTCATCTTTGTGGTAGTCTCCTTATCTCGCTTTGGGTGGTTTTGGAATACATAGGCACCCTGAGCCACGGCATTCTTGATAGACTCCTTGATATTCGGGTGGTAGATTTTGTTGTTGTCGGTCGTAAAGATAGCGTTGTAGTGTCCCTGATTGCGGGTAATCTCCACGCCACGAACAACCAACAATCCATACTGCTCGTTCGACTCGATAGCCTCCTCGTAGTTGCGGTTGAGATTTACGAGGATACCTCGCTCATCGGCATCTACGCCTTGAAGGTTGGTATTCACACCCTTTGCCAAGTCGCGGTACTCCTCTTTGATATACTCACCCATATACTTGATGAGGTCGCGCTCGATGCGGCGGTACTCGATATGGTCGGTGATGGCGATAATATCCAAACCATCATACCACGCCTCGCGAAGTCGCCATGACGGCGTTATCATACCATCGGAGTAGATGGAGTGCGTGTGAAGGTCTGCCTTGTAGAGGTTGTAACCTGCAACCTGTGGCAGGATAATCTCTTGACGGTGTCTGCCAGTGTGTACCGACATTGCTACATTATCACGCTTCTGCGCAAAGGCTATCGAAGCCAACGAAAGGAGCGCAATAGCGACAGTAAACAGTTTCAAGTTCTTCATAGTTGTAATGATAAATTTGTTTTGCAAAATTAGTAAAAATCCTACAAATAGACGATCCGCATCGAAAAGAGTTAAATTCCGCTACTCGAATTTTGCGGCAAATTTTGCGGCGATAGTCTCCTGCTTTTTGCGCAGGTAGTCGATAAAGTCTGGCGAATCGATAACCTCGATATCCTCCGCCAATCCCATCACAAAACGACCTATGCCGGCATAGTTGCAGACCATAGTGTCGAGCAGCCAGTGGCTTTCGTCAATCTGCGTTAAATCGCGCTCCGAGAGGGGGTACTCCTCGATAATAAGGTTGTGTGCCATAACGCCGAGTTGTAATTGCACGCGCATCTGCTCGAAGCCCATATTTCGGAAAATGTCGATATATCCGCAGCGGTGCTCCGCCTCGTGCTGCCACTCCGTATCGAGCAGTTCGACCTCGCCAATACGCGCCGTATTGAATAGTTTGGTCTTGCCGTCCGAGAGGTCGTAGCACCAAATCTGCACATAGTTTGTGGTAAAGGCGATAGGCTCGACCAAACGGTCGCGCTTGGAGCCTGTATGCGATGATGAATAGTCGTGCAGAATCGCCTGACGATGCTCCTCGACAGCCTCGATAATACGATTGACACTCTCGGCATTCTTGCCCTTAACGATGCTGTTGGCAAGCGAGGTGCAGTTATAGACCGAGGAGAGTTTGCGGCGCAAATTCTGTTTCAGCAGGTTGGTGTCGTCAAGCGCACCGATAAGTTGATTTACGATATGCGCCTCCTCGTCAGTGAAGTGGATAAGTTGCGAGATATCTTTGAAATAGGGGCTCTCCTTGCCCAAGCGATAGACTCCGCCCTCCCCCTTATGCACCACAAAGCCCACCTCTTTGAAGGTGTCGATATAGCGATAGATTGAGCGATACGAGGTATCGAGTCGCTCCGCCAACTCCTCTACGGTGTAGCGGTTGCCACTCGTCATCATCTTCATCAGACGCAGTACTCGCTCAATCTTCGGTTGGTCCATAACAGAATGCAAAATTCAAAATGCAGAATTCAGAATTAAGCCTTTTTGCTCTTTTTCTCCTTTTTCTCCTTTTTTGCAGGTTTCTGCATTGACTTCATATACTTCGCCTTGCCGAGGTTGAAACCTACGCCGACATAGACATTTGCCGAAGTCATCATCTTCGGAATAGGAATAGTTTGGTTAATGACCGCAAAGCGAGTATCGATAAAGTCTGCTCCGAGGAAGAGGTTTAATCCGGCAGGGTGGATATTCAACGCCCAACCGAGCACTCCCGGCTGGTTGCCATTGAGGAATGTGTGGCTGAACGATGTCGAGAGCCAACGCATAATGCGGAAATTGACCGATGCAGTGAGTTCGCTGCGGGTGAAGTTCTGGCAGAACTCGGTGTGCGAGAGCAGACCGAAGGCTATCCAATTCTTCAAGATATTGTACTCTACACCGGCATTGAGCGAACATGAGAGGCGTGTAGTGTAGGAGCCCTCAGGCTTTGCCATAACGGCATCGAAACCGCCATCAATCTCCGCCTCGTTGGTCGAGAGATTGAAGCCATCGTAGGTGAAATGTGCATTACCCTTGGCATTCACTGTGGTGTTGCCATACCACTTGATAAAGCCCAAGTCATTCACGCCGACCGAGACTTTCAGATGGTCTTCAAGAAAGCGGAACTCGAAACCGAAGTCGAGACCCAAGCCCCAACTCTTGATATTTTTGAGTGCCTGCATCATATCCTGCTGCACAATGCCGTCCATTGAAAGCGCTGAGCCTACGGCATAGTTCTGCGCAAACATCGGACAGTTGCCGCGAATGCCACCCATCAACTCGGCTCTTACGCTATTTTCGTTGATATCGAGGTACATCTTATCCATCTTCATCGACAAGTCGGCAATACCAACCAATCCCTTGGCACGGAAACCGAAGGTCATAAACTCCTTAATCGGAATGGCAAATCCGAGTGCAGCCTCGATATACTCGCGATTGGAGATGTGAGTATCCCCCAAGTCGTAGTATCCATTTGAGAGGTTTTTCAACACCGCAAACATATCCTTCGATAGGGTAATTTCGGTCTGTGAACGGAGATTGAGTCCGAAACTCCAAAACAACTTCTTGGTGTGTGCACCAAAGCCGAGTATCGAAGTATTGAGATTAACGCTCAACTTGCCCTTATTTCCCAACTTGCCGAGGAAATCCTCGTTCGACACCTTGTTGCTCATAAAGGTATAGAGTCCATCGCCTCTCTTGTAGAAGAGGTTATTAATCGAGAAGTAGTTGTTGCCGAAATCTAAGCCCAAACCTCCGATTGCAGGAATTTTGATATATCCGCGGGTAGGGGCAAGTGCAGCGTTCATATCGGTACGGAAGTACGAGCCCTCCATAAAATATGCAGTACGCATCTGTGCCGAAGCGGTTGCAAAAAATCCAAATACCGCTACACAAACTATAACAATTCTATTTATATGCTTCATGACTTACTCCTCCTTACCATTCAAAAATTCAAAAATATCCACTGTCAATCCATCGCGAACACGCAACTTCAACTTTCCATCGAGGAATTGTGTTTCAGCAAGCGATGCTGCACCATTGCCCGAATTGTAGATAGCGAATTTCAGACGAACACCGTCCGCGTTGCGTAGTCCTGCCAACGAACCACTCTCGCCAAGGTCGAAGTTCAAATCAACCTTAGATACTTTCTTCTCGCTATCTTTGTTCTTATCGAATCCCTTAATCAGGCAATCCTTAATATCCAAACGGGCACCAATATCACTTGTCGTACCATCTTTGTTTATCAACTCGGCGGAGAGCACTATATCGAATGGAATTGTAGAACCGAACTCTGCCACAAGTCCGACATCTCCAACCTTCAAGCCGTTAGTCTGGTCTGCAAGGCTCACAAAGGTTTCGTTCAAACCACTTACAACGGTTTCGCACGAGAGGTCTGTGTTGCCATCGAACTCCAACGGAATAACCACCTCATACTGATATTGGAAGGTGTAACCCTCTGCTGCTTGGAGCAGGTCTATCTTGATAAGTTCGTCCTTGTTCGATGCCACCTGCATATCTACTGCAATCTTTGCAGGGATACCATTCGAGAGGAGTTTCGATAATCCCTCGATAGGTTTGAATATTATATCGCCTTTGTCTTCACCTTCGTAATTTGTAGCATTACGAGGTGTCGAGATAACAATATGCGACTCACCATCTCCAATCGGAACGGTTGGAACGGTGATAGTTGCCATTGGGTTGTCGTTAATATCATAGGTCTTAACCGCAAGATCGGCATTGAAGGCAATGCCCGTAGGATTATTGAGTTTAATGTCGAGTATAGGATTGAGGCTCAAAGAGTTAATCTTTACGCCTATATCGCTCATATCGCCCAACTCCACAACAATATCGTTATCTGGTTTCACGGTCATATCTACACAGCCCTCAAAGGTCTTTACCTTAATATCGTCAATAGCAATATCGATACTAACCTCTGCTCCTGGGAACTCAGAGAGTATAAGATTCTCTCCACTCTTAATTGTTGCACTGCCCGTAACAGGGAAAGACTGATTGATGGCGAGTTTGCCATCTATAATAGCTGGAATATTTTCCAAAGCCTTAAACTTCAACTCCTTGTGCAGGGCGGACTCTTTCGGTCTCCACGCCTCTTTGATATCCAAAATATAGTTGCCATTAGCCTCTTTTCGGATAGGACCCCCATTCTCAACTAACATATCATCGGTAGGAGTAAGCATATTGCCAAGATTTACCACAAGGTCAATATCCAACTCCTCAACAGGAAATACATCAGCCTTCTCGATAGCGAATGACATCTTGACAGGTTCATCGGTGTTGTCCGCATCGCAAATCTCGATGCACTCGATAGATGAAATCATCTCTGGAACATCAATAGAGTAGTTGATAGAAGGTATCTTATCTCCGAGTTCGAGAGGGAATGACTGATTATCGTTACTTGTAATCACCGAATTATCGGTGTCAATTTTGAGCGCGGTGTCAGAGATAGACATCGTAATCTTGCCGCTAAATGATGCAGGAGGTGTCAAATCGGATACCAAGATGGTGTGGTTACTCAACCCCTCCAAGTGTATTGCTGCCGCAATTTGGGTGTCGATAATCAACTGTCCATTCTCTTGTTTTACGCCCTCTGCTGTACAATCAATATAGTCGATATCGAGTGTAATACCCTTGTCTAACTCCTCTGCGGTAGCAATCAAGGTGTTGCCACTTACAGATGATTTGCCATTATTCTTGAAGTACATACACTTTGGCAGAGTAATTTCAATCGGTGGAGAGAATGTGGAATTGGTATCTCTACACGATACTGTTAACCACTTCAATCCCGAAACGGCAATTGTCAGTGGAGCCTCCGAAAATGCAACTTTCGAGACTTTAATACCACTTGGCAGACCATCAAAAACATAATTTATATTGGACAAAATTTGATCTTCGTTATTTGGTGCTTCAAACTCGCCAATCACAATCTCCACATCTTTGTATTTTGGCTCCGAACTAAACGAGAATATTGGGAGAGCATCAAGATTGTATTGACCAACGCAGAGATCAACACTAATGTCGTAACTATACTTGATTGTTTCGTTGAGGTGTGCTATTCCTTCGTGGAATGTTCTATCCTCGCAGTTAATCCGATATAAGTAGAAGAGCAGGTCTATTGTTCGTTGTCCTGCGGCGATTTCAATATCATTCTGCTCGAAGATATGGTGGTCAGGAGTAGTAATAGCGCCACTTGCATCGCGTAGATAGTAGTCGCTCGGGAACTCAACCTTGACATTCATTTTACCTCCACCATTGATACCTTGAAGACCATTGAGGTCGATATGGAGATAGAAAGGTGCTCCGTCAGGGTGATCCTCGCAACCGAACTCCACCCAATCAACCTGCTTCAACTCCTTCAAGATATTGATTTCGGCTTCGAAGTGCAATTCGTCAGAATGACTTGCGCTGATAGGTGATAGTTTAGTCGCTTTGAGCCCTGCAAGTACTTCATTGCTGAGATTATTCTTTCCTGAAAGTGGGAGTTTCCCCAATCCTAAATCGATTGTGCATTCACCGCTTTCGATAGGATTAACATTAACCACATCGCTGATGGTTGGAATATTGACTTTCATCTCGTTGGAAAATCCGTCCATAAAGAACGACTGAGGCAACGAACCGATAGAGTTAAACTTGATTGGGTCCAATTGTGGCAGATTACACTTTATGTCGTTAATCTCAATTCCGTCAATCGAGAGTTCCTCGTAGTCATCGGGGTTATCGCCAAACGAAGAGAAGGAGATTTGATACACTCCCTCCTCGTTAGGTTTGAGAGTTTCATTATCCTTCAAGAGGTCGCCAATGGCAATTTTGCCAATATCGGCAATAGGAACAACCAACTCCTCGCCACCAATAGTAATTTCGCCTGAGGTTTCGGCAAGGTCAAATTCACGGTCTATACAGCCCGAGAAGAGCGCAATTGTGCAAATTGATAGCGCAAATAGATGTTTCTTCATATTGTTATTTGATAAAATTTTGATTTTCAGTGCTCATAAGCATTACAAAGTTAAGGCTAATTTTTCAAATTAGAGCACGATTTTCGCAAAAAGTTGTATCTTTGTTGTGGAATATGTCGGAAAACGATAAAATATCATTAAAAGAGCAGGTCGCAATGTTGCCGATGTCGCCCGGTTGTTATCTCTTTGAGAATAGCAAAGGGGAGGTTATCTATGTCGGCAAGGCGAAGCATCTGCGTAATCGTGTACGCTCCTACTTTGTGGAGAATCGTGACCACTCCGCCAAGGTGCGTGTTATGGTGCGACAAATCGCCTCGATGCGCCATATTGTGGTCGATAGCGAGACCGATGCGTTGCTACTCGAAAACTCGCTTATCAAGACCTTGCAGCCGCGCTACAATATCCTGCTCAAAGATGATAAAACCTACCCTTGGATAGCAGTTACGGCGGAGGAGTTTCCGCGCATTCTCTCCACGCGACAGATAGTGCGCGATGGCTCACAATACTACGGTCCCTACGGCTCGATATCGGCACAGAGGGCACTCCTCGACTTTATTCGTGAGGCGTTGCCACTGCGCAGTTGCCGCCAAAAGATGGGCGAGGAGAGCATCGCAAAGGGCAAACATGCCCCCTGCCTGCAATACCACCTCGGCAACTGCAAAGCCCCCTGCATCGGCAACTGCTCCCGCGAGGAGTACAGAGGCTACATCGACATTGCAACTTCGGTTTTGAAGGGCGATTTACGACCTGTGCGCGCCTATATCGAAGGGGAGATGATGCGTGCCGCCGAGGAGTTGCGCTTTGAGGTTGCGGCGCGCTACAAGGCACGACTCGATGCGCTCGAACGCTACGCCTCGCGCTCGGTAATTGTGAGTGCCAAGATGGGCGACATGGATATATTCTCGCTATTGGTCGATGACGATGAGGCGTACTGCAACTTTCTGCGTGTCCGAAACGGCTCGATTACGGCGGTGCATACAGCGACTATTTCGGTAGGTGTAGAGAGCAATGAACGCGACATTATAACGCTTGGCATTCAGCACATTAAGGAGCATATAGCGGGCGAGTTGGCACGCGAGGTTTTGGTCTCGGTTTTACCGCATGAGGAGTTATTCGAGGGAGTGCGATTTTCAGTACCGAAGAGGGGCGAAAAGCACGACCTATTGGAGTTCTCCCTGCGCTCGGCAAAGACCACGCGCGCAGAGCGACTGAAAAATCTCGAAATCCACAATCCTGCACGCCATACCGACCGACTTATGGAGGCTATGCGCCGCGAGTTGCGTTTGGCAAAAGAGCCGCGACATATCGAGTGCTTCGATAACTCCAACTTGCAGGGTACCAACCCCGTAGCCTCGTGCGTGGTCTTTCGTGACGGCAAGCCTTCGCGCAAGGAGTATCGCCACTTCAATATAAAGACGGTGGTCGGAGCAGATGACTTCGCCTCGATGCGGGAGATTTTGTCACGCCGCTATTCGCGCTTGTTGGAGGAGGGGGCAGAGTTGCCCGATTTGATAGTTGTCGATGGCGGTAAAGGTCAGTTGTCGAGTGCCTACGCCGTGTTGCAGGAGTTGGGCATTGCCGAGCGGGTACCGATTGTCGGCTTGGCGAAGCGATTGGAGGAGGTATTCTATCCGAATGACCCGATGCCGTACTATCTCAGTCGCACGGGCGAGCCGTTGAAGGTGATTTGCCATATTCGCGATGAGGCGCACCGTTTCGGCATTACACACCATCGCAACCGCCGTAGCAAGAATTTTATAAAGACAGGTCTTGAAGGTATTGAGGGCATAGGCGAAAAGAGCCAAACTGCTCTCCTGCGCCACTTCCGTACCCTATCTAATATCCGCAATGCCTCAATTGAGGATATTGCCAAAATTGTGGGCAAATCAAAGGCTCTCAAAGTTATCGAGCATCTACAAAAAGAGAAAGAGCCTGTCTAACAAGTTTTGGACAGGCTCATTTTGTACCAGAAGATGTATAACAAGTGGGATTTCAAGGCTTAATCCATCTATTATAATGGTTTTTGGTTGCTTCGGCTCGGAAAACAAATAAATTCGTTTTCACTCGCCTTAATCGCAACCTTGCGAAGCCCGAAAAAGCGCAGTTTACTAAGCGTAAATGAGCATTTTAAGTGCGAGCGTAACGCAGAAAGTACCTTGTTAGACAACTTCTTAAATTCTCGTCTTTCGTCTCTCGTCTATTTCACCGCTACGGCATCAATCTCAACCTTTGCGCCCATAGGCAAGGCTGCCACCTCGTAGCACATACGGGCAGGCTTCTCACCGGCGAAATACTCAGCATAGACTGCATTCATCGCTGCAAAGTCCTTGATGTCATCGAGCAATACCGTAGTCTTTACGATATCAGAATAGTCCATTCCCGCCTCGTGCAGAATTGCGCCGAGGTTGTCGAGCGACTGACGAGTCTGCTCCTCGATAGTTGCAGGCATTGTGCCTGTTTCAGGGTTGATTGGGAGTTGCCCCGAAACATAGAGTGTTGCCTCTGCCTCGACAGCCTTACGAGCCTGCGAGTAAGGACCCACTGCCTTTGGTGCGTTCTGTGCTGCAATAGTAATAACTTTTGTCATAACCGTTTAGTATTAATTTTATAGTTTTTCGCTTTCCGTTTTCAGTTTGCAAGCCACTTGCCAACAATCAACGCCGCATCGTAGACAAGGTCGGCGCACGGGCGTTTCTTGTAGTATTCGGCTGTTCGCTCCGATGGCGTAGGCTCATCTTTCGGGCGGTCGAGTCCGAGCAGAGTGCGGCAGACTATCGCCCCATTCTGCTGTCGGAACTGCTCGGCAAAGTGCTGAACAAGAGCATAGTTCACCTTTTTAGCCTCAGTGTTGTCGGCGGTAGGACATGGCGAAATAAAACCTGCCAAGAAGAACATTCCGCTCACCGCACCGCACACCTCGCGCAATCGCCCCATACCTCCGCCAAACGGGGCGGTGATGGTGGCTACGGTGCGCTCATCGAGCGTGGTGATATCGGCAAAGGCGAGTGCTACCGCTTGTGCGCAGTTGTAGCCCTGCTGAAAGTATGCTTTGGCACGCTCGGCACGCTCTATCGGGTTGACTTTTCCGCTTTCCATACCTTTATATATATTGTTATTTGCCGTAAAGGTAGTGGAAAAAATGGAAAACAAAAAACGAAAAGCGTAAAAGTTTAGTTTTTGAACGACAACTCCTCGCCTACACAGTCGATAACTATCGGTTGCGACTTGTCGATTTGGGCAGCCAAGATGCGCTTCGACAACTCGTTGATAACCTCGCGCTGGATAACTCGCTTTACGGGGCGTGCGCCATACGCAGCATCGAAGCCGATATGGGCAATCCACTTGCGCGCCTTCTCGGTGACACGCAACTCCACACCACTCTGTTTGAGCATTTTATGCACGATGCCGAGTTGAATATCGACAATTTTCAAAATATCCTTTTCGCTCAAAGGTTCGAACATCACAATCTCGTCAATACGGTTCAAAAATTCGGGTTTCAGTTGTTGCTTCAACTGCTCGACAACCTCGCGGCGAGTCTCCTCGACGACCTCTGCCGACACCTCGCCACCCTCGTTCAAAGCGCGCGAAAAACGCTCCTGAATGGTGTATGCACCCATATTCGAGGTCATAATGATTATCGTATTGCGAAAATCGACCGTGCGCCCCTTGTTGTCGGTCAGACGACCATCGTCAAGCACCTGCAACAAGATGTTGAATACATCGGGGTGAGCCTTCTCAATCTCGTCGAGCAAGACCACCGAATATGGCTTGCGGCGTACAGCCTCGGTAAGTTGTCCACCCTCATCGTAGCCGACATATCCCGGAGGCGCACCAACCAAGCGCGATACGGCGTGTCGCTCCTGATACTCACTCATATCGATTCGAGTCATCATATTCTCATGGTTAAAGAGGAACTCCGCCAAGGCTCGCGCCAACTCGGTCTTGCCGACACCCGTAGAGCCGAGGAAGATAAAGGAGCCGATAGGTTTTTTCGCATCGGACAATCCTGCACGCGAACGGCGCACAGCATCGGAAACAACGCTTATTGCCTGCTCCTGCCCCACAACACGGGCGCGGAGTGCCGACTCCATATTGAGCAACTTCTCGCGCTCGGAGGCCAACATTCGCTTTACGGGTATTCCCGTCCAGCGCGATACTACCTCGGCAATATCCTCGGCATCGACCTCCTCCTTAATCATCGAGCCGAGCGAGGTCTGCTCCTTCAACTGCTCTTTGAGGTGGGTAATCTTGTTCTCCGCCTCCACAATTGAGCCGTAGCGAATCTCGGCAACCTTGCCGTAGTCACCCGTGCGCTCCGCCTGTTGAGCCTCGATTTTGAGTTGTTCGATGCGCTCCTTCTCCTGTTGAATCTTACGGATAAGGTCGCGTTCGCCCTCCCACTTTGCACGCATAGACGATGACTTTGTCTTCATCTCGTCAATCTCCTGATTGAGGGTTGCAATGCGCTCCTTATCCCCCTCACGGCGGATAGCCTCGCGCTCAATTTCAAGTTGTCGAATACGGCGGTCGAGCGAATCCAACTCTTCGGGTACGGAGTTCATTTCAAGGCGCAATCGCGATGCCGCCTCATCGACCAAGTCTATCGCCTTATCGGGCAGAAAACGGGTGGTGATATAGCGGTGCGACAACTCCACCGCCGAGACTATCGCCTCGTCCTTGATGCGGACCTTGTGGTGGTTCTCGTAACGCTCCTTCAAGCCTCGCAAAATCGATATCGAATCTTCGGGCGAAGGCTCCTCGACCATCACCTTCTGAAAGCGGCGTTCGAGAGCCTTATCCTGCTCAAAATACTTCTGAAATTCATCGAGCGTGGTCGCTCCGATGGTGCGCAGTTCGCCACGCGCAAGTGCCGGCTTCAAGATATTTGCGGCGTCCATCGCACCACTCGATTTACCCGCACCAACGAGGGTATGAATCTCATCGATAAAGAGCAGCACTTCTCCCTCACTCTCAATTACTTCGTTGATTACCGCTTTGAGTCGCTCCTCGAACTCGCCCTGATACTTTGCACCTGCAATCAGTGCGCCCATATCGAGCGAAAAGATACGCTTCGAGCGTAGATTTTCGGGTACATCGCCATCGATAATTCGGTGGGCAATACCCTCGACAATGGCGGTCTTTCCGACACCCGCCTCACCCACGAGTACTGGGTTGTTTTTGGTGCGGCGCGAGAGAATTTGCAACACACGGCGAATCTCCTCGTCACGACCAATTACGGGGTCTAACTTACCCTTTTGTGCCTGTTCATTGAGGTCTATTGCATAGCGCGACAGAGCCTCGAATTTTTGGTTGTTTGTTGTCATATTATTGTCTTTTTTAGTTTTTTGTTTTCCAAACTCCGACCCTTGTCAAGGCGCAACATTGATAGGGGTTATAGGGGCAATGGGGGTTATAGGGTGCGCTACTTGCTTTCTCAGTTCTCAGTTCTCCGCTTTCCGTTTTCAGTTTTACAAATCCTTTGCCAAGCGGTTTTGGGGTGTCGTTTTGTCGCTTGTAGTGGCGCAAATGGCAAAAAATCTGACACCAAAGCGACATTTTGTCGGAAAATTGGCAAATGTTCTACAAAGTTTATTAACTTTGTGCCGATTATGGAGAAATTTATAGTATCTGCTCGTAAATATCGCCCTGCCACATTTGCAAGCGTGGTGGGACAGAATCATATCACCTCGACTCTGAAAAATGCAATCGAGCGTGGTCAGTTGGCACATGCCTATCTCTTCTGCGGACCTCGCGGTGTAGGTAAAACTACCTGTGCGAGAATCTTCGCAAAGGCGATAAACTGTATGCACCCCGTAGGTGCCGAGGCGTGCGATAAGTGCGACTCGTGCCTTGCATTCAACGAAAATCGTTCGCTCAATATCCACGAACTCGATGCTGCATCGAATAACTCGGTGGACGATATCCGTCAACTTATCGAGCAGGTGCGCGTTCTCCCGCAGATTGGTCACTACTCGGTATTTATTATCGATGAGGTGCACATGCTCTCGCCAGCAGCGTTTAACGCCTTCCTCAAAACTTTGGAAGAGCCGCCGCAACACGCGATTTTTATCCTCGCAACGACCGAGAAGCACAAAATTATCCCGACTATTCTGTCGCGTTGTCAGATATACGACTTCAATCGTATTCGCGTAGAAGATGCGGTGGGATACTTGCGCTACATCGCCCAAAACGAGGGCGTAGAGGCTGACGACGAGTCGCTCAACCTCATTGCTCAAAAGGCCGATGGAGGTATGCGTGATGCGTTGTCGATGTTCGATAAGGCGGTGTCGTTCTGCGGTACAAAGTTGGAGTATCACGCCGTAGCAGCAACCTTGAATGTCCTCGACTACGAAACATACTTCCGCTTTACTGAATTACTTCTGCGTGGCGACTATGTCAATGCGCTGTTGGAGTACGATGCGGTG
>JAZRJD010000003.1:0-41492 GCA_045645625.1 Alistipes sp. | reverse complement strand
CAAATTAGACCTCTGAGATAAAAAAATTAGAGGTAATTTAGGAAATTTTACAACAAGCAAGGCGACAAACCCGCAGCATAGTAAGTCTATGTGAGGAGTTTGGAGTCCGCAGATTGGTGAAATAATTTACAAATTAGACCTCTGAGATAAAAAAATTAGAGGTAATTTAGGAAATTTTACAACAAGCAAGGCGACAAACCCGCAGCATAGTAAGTCTATGTGAGGAGTTTGGAGTCCGCAGGTTGGTGGAACAATTTACAAATTAGAATAATTTTTTATGGAAGTTTGGCATTATTGGGTTATCGTAGCCCTCGTGTTTGTGATTGTAGAGATGTTTACAAGCGGTTTTGCGGTGATGTGCATCTCGTTTGGCTGTCTGTTTGGGGCGGTGGCATCGGCACTTGACTGGGAGTTGAAGTGGCAGTTGCTGTCGTTTGCAATTGGTACGGCTTTGGCATTTATGACGGTAAGACCGTTGGTTTATAAGTTCTTCTACAAGAAGGGAGAAGAGGTAAAGACCAATGCAGAGGCGTTGGTTGGTCGCAGGGCTATTGTTACGGAGCGCATAGAGGGCGAGTTGTACCCCGGACGAGTGAAGGTCGATGGCGATGACTGGAAGGCGGTATCAACTGACTCGGAGCCTATCGAGATGGGCGAAGCAGTGGAGGTAACAGACATAAACAGTATAATTTTAACCGTTAAAAAGATATAACTATGGGAGCATTGATTATCTTCGGAATTATCGCACTGATTGCGATACTCTATGTGTTGGTAGGATTTACCATTGTGCAGCAATCCGAAACTCGCGTGGTGGAGCGACTCGGTAAGTATCACCGCACCTTGCAGTCGGGTATCAACTTTATTTTGCCGATTATCGACCGCGCACGACCTGTCTATTCGCGCTACGAGCGCAATGGTGGCGATGGTACGGTGGTTGTGACGAAACTTTCGGATAAAATCGACCTTCGTGAGCAGGTGTACGACTTCCCGAAGCAGAGCGTTATCACAAAGGATAATGTAACAACAACCATCAATGCGTTGCTCTACTTCCAGATTGTGGAACCTGTAAAGGCGGTCTATGAGATTGACAATCTGCCAAATGCTATCGAGAAATTGACACAGACTACACTCCGAAATGTTATCGGAGAGTTGGAACTCGATGAGACTCTCACCTCGCGCGACACCATTAACTCGAAGTTGCGTGCCGTACTTGACGATGCAACGAACAAGTGGGGCGTAAAGGTTAATCGTGTTGAGTTGCAGGATATTACACCTCCGGAGTCGGTACGCCGCTCGATGGAGCAGCAGATGCAGGCGGAGCGTGAGCGCCGTGCCAAGGTGTTGGAGGCTCGTGGTCAGAAGGAGGCGATGATTCTCAAATCCGAGGGAGAGAAGGAGTCGCAGATTAACCAAGCCGAGGCGGAGCGTCAAACCCAAATTCTCAAAGCGCAAGGAGATGCCGATGCGCGCGTTTTGCAGGCAACAGCCGAGGCGGAGGCTATTCGCAAGGTGGCAGAGGCTATCGCCTCGACAAAGACCGACCCTGCAACCTATATGTTGGTGGATCGCTACATCGAAACCTTGAAGGAGGTTGCTTCGGGACAGGGCTCGAAGGTGGTATATCTCCCTTACGAGTCGAGCAACCTGATGAGCGCACTCGGTGCCTTGACCGACCTTACGAAGAAGGGTTGATAGAGCAACGAGCAGAGAGAAAAATTCCCCGAGAGATTAACTCTTGGGGAATTTTATTTCGGAATTTCTAGCAGATAATCGCAATTACCAAACTACCCTCATGCGAGAGGCGTACCTCGATAGGTGCGCTGTCGAGTATTGTTGCCACCAATATCTGCTCTGTGGGACGATAGGACTCTATGACGATATGGTTGGAGATATCTAAATTCCCCTTGGAGTAGTACTTGTAGAGCGACTCCTTGGCACTCCACAGTTCGGCATATATATCGTATTGCTCCGCCAATGCCTGTTCCCGCTCCGAGAGATAACGGTATGCCACCCTGCGAAAGTTGCGCCCTATATCCTCGATATCTATGGCACAAGGAACATCGGCAAAGAGTACTGCCACACACTCCTTGCTGTGCGACACACTTATATATTTACGGGGATTATCGACCTTGGGTGCGCCATAGTCATCGTGGAAGATACGGCACTCGGCACCCAGTACTCGGCGTACCACGCCTCGCCACGCCAGCACCTCGCGCCTACGACTCTCCGAGGAGAATTGCTCGACAAAGTGCAAATCCTCCGCCGTTGCCGACTCGCGCAGAGCCCCCTCCGAGGCGATATGCTCTATGACAACCTGTGGGTTATCCATTGTTGGAACTCACAATAATTTTGATTTTATCGATGCGGTGTCCCTCTATCGAATCGACAACAAAACGAATGCCATGTGCCGAGACCTCATCGCCCTTCTTCAAGAAGTTACGATTGATTTCGAGCAGCAACCCTGCAACAGTCTCGGCTCGTCCCTGCACATCTTCAAAGAGGTCGTCATCGAGGTCGAGAACTCGCGCAACATCGACAATGTGTGTCTTTCCATCGAAGAGGTAAGTGTTCTCGTTCAGGCGGCGATAGAAGGACTCATCGACATCGCTCTCATCGGAGATTTCGCCCACGACCTCCTCCAAGATATCCTCCAACGAGATAAGTCCCTGCGTTGCTCCATACTCATCGACCACAATAGCCATGTGGAACTTCTGTCGCTGGAAGTCTTCGAGTACCGAGGTTACCTTCTTGTGCATCGGCACAAAGTAAGGCTCACGAATAAGGCGTTGCCAACCGAACTCATCACCCTTCGAGATGTGTTCGAGCAGGTCCTTCACGAAAAGAATGCCCTTAATATCGTCTATATCCTCGTTGTAGACAGGCAGTCGCGAGTAGCCCGTCTCGGTAATAACCTGCTTAACCTCGGTGAAGGTCATTGTCTGCTCCACCGCCTTGATATCGATGCGTGGGCGCATAATATCCTCCACCTCGCGCGAAGCGATACCCACGATACCCGACAAAATCTTCTGCTCCTCGCTCTCTGGCTCGGTGGTCATATCCACGGCATCTGCCAACTCCTCAATCGAGATATTGTCGTTTGCAGGATTTGCCATCTTGCCTACCCTGCCACTTGTATTTATCAGGATATAGGAGAAGGGCATAAACAACCATCGCAACACCGCAAGCGGCTGCGAGAATAGCAGTGCCACCCTTACATTGGCTGTCTGCGCGATAATTTTCGGAAATATCTCGCCAAAGAAGAGCAGCAAAAGCGTAACAAAGACACTCGTAAAGAGGAACTCGATGGTTGCATTGTTGAATTTGAGCATCGAGTGAATAATTTTTGACGAGCATATTACTATGGCGATATTCACGAGATTATTGACAACAAGGATAGTGGCGAGTAGCGAATCGCCCTTTTTGAGCAACTTCAACACACTCTCCGATGCCATCGAACTACGCTGCTTCAAGTTGCGAATATCGGCAGGAGTCAACGAAAAGAATGCCACCTCCGATGCCGACATCATTCCCGACACCATCAGCAACAACACCGTAATAACCATATACATTACGGTCTGTGGCGTACAGTCCAAGTACTCTACAAAGTTCATCTCTTCTCTTCGTCTTTATTCGTTAGAACAACGCTGGCATATTCGGCTCATTTGTCGGTGGCTCCTTCTCTACGCCACTAACCTGATGCGCCTTGGTCACAGTTGTCAGCACAACACCGTGAGTGATATATGCCGGAGTACGCTTGCACTCCTCTATCTCGGCAAAGTTGCGCGAAGGTCGCATAATCGGTGCAGGAGCAGAGCGATATTTAGGTCGTGACGGAACGACCTCCTCAACCTTCTCCTCTGTCGCATGCTCACCGACAGGTGTAGGTGGAAGTGGTTGCTCCTGCTCTTTCTCCTTATCATCGGGTTTATTCCTGATATCAATAACAACATTCTCGCTATCGAAGCCTGTGGCAACAATCACGACCTCCATCTCGTCTTCGTTGAGATTAGGTTTGATACTCATACCCCAGATGATATTGGTATATTGCACATTGCCATTCTCGTCCTCGGTCTTGGCATGGTGTTGCACGCGGTCGCGCACACGGTGCGCCTCGTTCAAGGTTAAGCCCTCCGAACTCGACACCGAGATATTAATCAGCACATTGCGCGAGCCACTAATCGAGACATTGCCAAAGAGAGGCGATGTGAGGATTTTGTCTATCACCTTATCGGCTCTATCCTCGCCCGACTCGGTGGCTACGCCCATAATGGCACTACCACTGCCACGCATAACCATGCAGACATCGGCAAAATCGACATTTACCAAGTTGGACTTGTGGGTGATAATCTCGGCAATACCCTTTGCGGCAAAAGCCACAACATCGTTTGCCCTGCCAAATGCGGTATTTGCAGGCAGGTGACCATAGAGTTGATTGATGGCATCGTTGTTCAGTATGATGATGGCATCAACATGCTTTCGCAACTTCTCGACTCCCGCCATAGCCTGCGCCGTTCTGTGGGGACCTTCGTTGCTCGGTGGTGTAGTGACAATTGCGACTGTCAATATCTCCATCTCGTGCGCCAACTCCGCAATTACAGGTGTTGCTCCCGTACCTGTACCTGCGCCCATACCCGCCGTGAGAAACAACATCTCCGTTCCTCGCGCAATAAGCAGGTCGCGCACCTTATCCAGCGACTGCATGGCGCACTCGGCACCACGCTCTGCTCTATTTCCTGCTCCCAAGCCATCGCCTCCAAGCAGGATTTTGTTCTCCGATGCTATATGCAGTTTATCGAGGTCGTCTCGGTCGGTATTACACGCCGCAAGGTTTACACCCTCAATCTGCATCTGCCACATGTGCTCGATGGCGTTACCGCCAGCACCGCCCACGCCCATAGCCATAATGCGCGAAGGTTGGCTCTTCATCGAGACAAGGTCATTCAATATGCTATAATCTTCCATACTTTTTCAACTCCTAATAAATATATTCATCTTCGGTAAAGGCATCGTCTAACCAGCCCTTAATAGCGGAGAACATTCCCGAAAGACCTCTCTTCTTCCCCTTCGGTTTATCGGCATCGCCGCTCTCAGGAACAACGACATTGGTATCCTTCTCTTTCTCCTCCTCTGGTGGCACAACCGGCGGTTGTGGTACATCGATTGGTGGTTGTGGAGGTGTAACCGGTGGTTGCGGTGTATCGATAGGGGGCTGTGGCGCAGTGAATATATCGCCACCCTGCGGAGCAGGCCCTGGCGAGGCAGGAGGGGTATCCTTTACCTCGGTATGCAACTGTCCCAACTCGGGCAGTGTATCACAGGCATTATGCTTTGCGCCATAGAGCAACAGTGCAACAACCGAAGATTGAGGGAAGGCACTTACGCGCTGTTGCGAGTCGTAATCAACACCGTAGAGCATAGAGCCCATGCGCACCTCCATCTGCAACTCACGGGCAAAAAGTCTGTCTATATTTTCGAGAAAGGCAGAGCCACCCGTAAGCACAATACCGCAAGGAATCTTGGACATAGAGACTTTTGCAACCTTCAACTCGCGAGCCACCAAGGCAGCGATATCCTTCAATCGCTCCTCTGCAATCTCGGCTATATTGCGCTGCAAGACCTGTTTCTTGGCGTGACCTGCCGTCTTCACCGGTACGGTGACATCGTCAGGCACACACTCTGCAAGTGCCGAGCCGTACTTTCGTTTCAGCGAGTCGATATACTTCTTTGGTGTTCGCAAGAACTCTTGCAGGTCGGAGTTTATTGACGATGCGCCAATAGGCAACGAGGAGAAGTACCACAACTTGCCCTCTCGGACAACCGATATATCGGTGATGTCGGCACCTATATCGACTATGGCAACGCCATCTTCGCTCTCGGTATTGCTTAGCAGGAGTTCAGGAAGGAGTGTTGGGGTGACACAGAGACCGCACACCTTCATATCGGCACGATACAAAGCACGATTTACAAACTCCACCTGCTGCTTGCCTGCCAATACAAAGAGGTATGTAGCCGAGAGTTTGCGACCAAACGAGCCAAGTGGATTCTTGCACTCTTGGTTGTCGTCAATGCGATAGCGTAGCGGTATTCTGTCGATAATCGCATCGCCACCACCCGGAACGACCATCTCGATACGGGTATTCAATTCGCGCAACTCACTCTCGGTGACACAGCCCGTTTTGTTGTCGATATCGACATAGTCCTCGTAACGCACGCAATATACCGACCTGCCCGACACTCCGACATACGCCGAGTTGAGACGGCGACCTAACTCCCCTTCGAGAGCCTTTTTTGCCTTCTCAATGGCGTTGCCGAGTTCGATATAGTTCAATATATCGCCATCTTTGACACAACCCTCAATCTCCTGTACCTCGACACCAAGCACCGAAACCACGCCCTCGTCATTGCGAGTACCCACAGCCATAACGACCTTGGAGGAGCCGATATCTATTCCTACTATATAATCTTTGTTATCCATACCTACTCTACACAAATAACCTGTCTCTTATATCTCAAATCCACTATTTTGTATCTATCCCACCCAAATTGCGAGAGCCCCTTGTCGTAGAACTCTTGCAGTTTGTCCATCTTGTACTCCTGCTCCGCAAGAGTACCAAACTCTATCACAAAGTCACCGCTACGAGGCACAAGTCGTAGTGACATATCGCCGACAGAGGTTGTATCTGCCACAAATTGCACTATCTCGGCACCCCAGAAGGAGTCCTCCCTTATTGCCCCCACAAAGTTAATGAGATTGCGAAAATCATCATACTTTTTGTGCAACTTTTTTTTGCGCTGCTCAATCAACACTCTCCGCTTTTCGAGGCGAGATCTCTTCGTGTCGAGTTGTCGCAGTTGCTCATTGCACTTTGCCAACTCTGCATCTATACCCACCCTGCGCTGTTCGCAACTCTCCTTGCTCTCGAAAAACTTTCGTTTCTTGTCATCTTGCAACTCCGACTGTTCGTTCAAAAGGAGTCGGTACTCCCCTTTCAATTGCTCGAACTCCTTGCCGAGTTTTGCGAGTCGCTCCTCCTCGGTCGCCATCAACGAACGATATTGCGCCTCGATGGTACCACTCCCCTTTGGCACGAAGAGAGGTTTGTAGCCACCTGTCACAACAGAGGCGTAGTATGCGCTGCCCGAGGGTGAGGCAAAGGTATAGCCCTCGCGAGTGATGTAGTTGTTCAACCCTCCGCAGAGGAGTCGCGCGATAGGTTTGTGCTGCTTGACATCGATATACATCTCACCCGAGTATGTCACATAGACATCGGCATCGCTGACAAATCCGTTACGCGCAATATAGTTCGATATTTCCACCACATCGACACTCTCTATCGGCTCATTCTCGATAGCAAACTTACCGCGTTGCAGTTGTCGGCGCATCTGCTCCGAGGTGGCAAAGAGTTGAGTTTCGGTGCTATCCGACATCGAGATAACTACCGACTTAACCCTCTGCTCGGCGCGATGTTGCTGCGCAAGGTGCGAGGCATAGCAGATGTAGGCGCAGACCACTCCGCACCCAATCAAAAATCCCAATATCCTCAATAACTTACGCAACATTCTTTTTTGCTTTTAGCCATTAGCCATTGGCTTTTTTGTTTATAACATTTGCAATGTCATTACAGCAGGCATCAATGTTTCCGGCACCGAACGATACCACTACATCGGTTGGCATCTCACCAATATGCTTCGCCAACTCCTCGCGCTCGACAATCGAGCAAGGTTTCGTTACTCGCTCGGCTATTATCTCCGTTGTGATACCCTCGATTGGCAACTCACGCGCCGGATATATCGGCAACAGCACCACCTCGTCTGCCTCGTTCAACGCCTCGGCAAACTCCTCGTACAAGTCGCGCGTACGAGTGTAGAGGTGCGGCTGGAATATAGCCGTAACCTTTCTCTTCGGGAACATCTGCTTGACCGAAGTAATCGTAGCGGCCAACTCGCGCGGGTGGTGTGCATAGTCGTCCATATATACCCCGTGCGGAGTATTTACATAGAACTCGAAACGCCTCTTCACGCCCGAAAATTCGCGCAACGCCCTGCGCAGTGCATCGTGGTCCTTAATATCGCGCTCCACAGCCCAAAGCAGTGCCACCGCAGCCACCGAGTTTTCGATATTTACCCAGCCCGGAATACCGAGAGTACAACCCTTAACCACGCCCGTAGGGGTGACAATATCGTAGCGATAGTAGCCACCATCGAGCAACTCCACATTGCGGGCGTAGAAGTCGCACTCCTCATTATAGGAGTAGCGATAGACCGAGATTCTATCATTCGTAATCGCAACATCGACACCCTTTTTGATAATCAGCACGCCACCCTCCTTTACCTGCGAGATAAATTGTGAGAACGCCTCCTTGACCTTTTCGTGCGTGCCGTAGATGTCGAGGTGGTCGGCGTCTGCCGAGGTTACCACTGCTGCATCGGGATAGAGTTGCAGGAACGAACGGTCGAACTCATCAGCCTCAACAACAAATCTCTCGCCCTTGCCAAGCACCAAGTTCGAGCCGAAATTCTTGGATATACCGCCCAAGAATGCCGAGCCCTCGCCCGAAACGGCATAGTTCAACCACGCCGTCAATGTCGAGGTCGAGGTCTTGCCGTGCGTACCCGACACCGCCTGAACATACTTGCCCTGCGAGAGCAAACCGAGCACCTGCGAGCGCTTCTTAATCTCAAAGCCCTCCTCACGGAACATCGCCTGCTCCGAGTGGTCGGCTGGAATTGCAGGGGTGTAGATTACCACCGTATGCTCCTTATCGAGAAATGGTGCAGGTATCAGTGCAACATCGTCTTCATAGTGCACCAAAGCACCCTCCGCCTCCAACTTGCGCGTGAGGTCGGTTGCCGTGCGGTCGTAGCCCGCCACCTGCCAACCCTCGTGCAGGAAGTAGCGCGCCAAGGCACTCATACCGATACCGCCAATACCGAGAAAATAGACTCTATCTTTTGCCATTGTCGTCTATGCCTTAATCTGTTTGAGAATCTCGTCAGCCACACGCTCCGCAGCATCGGGAGTAGCCAACTTCGCGATATTCTTCGACAACTTTTTCAGCAGAGCATCGTCTGCCACCATCTTCAATGCGGTTGTAATGCCACAGTCGGTAGCCTCAGCATCGCTAACCATCATCGCTGCCCCCTTATCCACCAAGGCACGGGCATTCTTGGTCTGGTGGTCCTCCGCCACATTTGGCGATGGGACAAAGAGTGTAGGCTTCTTCGCCAAACACAACTCCGACACCGTACATGCACCACTACGCGAGATCACAACATCGGCAACCTCGTAGGCGTAGTCCATGCGGTCGATAAACGGCACGAGCGAGATATTTTTCGTTGGATAGTGAGCAAAAAATTCGCGCATCTCCTTCTCGTAAAATCGCCCTGTCTGCCAAACGACCTGCACAGGAGCCTCGCCACCGAGCGTCACTATCCACGATTTCATCATATTGTTCAGCGTGCGCGTGCCGAGTGAGCCACCCACAACCAAAATCGTTGGCAACCCCTCCTTCAAGCCGTAGTGCGCAAATGCCGCTTCGCGGTCGATATCTCCCTTGCCAAAGGCACTGCGCAGAGGGTTTCCCGTAAGTACAATCTTCTTTTTCTCGAAAAATCGTTCCATGCCCTCATATGCCACGCACACCCTCTTGGCACGACCGCCAACGACCTTATTGACCAATCCTGCATAGGAGTTCTGCTCTTGAATAATGGTAGGAATGCCCATACGCTGCGCCACAAAGACAATCGGTGCGCTGGCATAGCCACCAAAACCTGCCACGACATCGGGTTTGAACTCCTTGATGATGTGGCGTGCCTGATTGAGGCTGCGCAACAGGTAGTACGGCAGAGCAAAGTTCTTCCAAGTGAAGCGGCGTTGCAAGCCCACGATATTCAACCCCTTGATATTGTAGCCAAGGTTTGGTATCAGTGTCATCTCCATCTTGCCCTCTGCGCCCACAAACAAAATCTCAACATCGTCACCCAACCGTTTTTTCAACGCCTCGGCAACCGACACTGCGGGATAGATATGACCTCCAGTACCACCACCTGACAGGATAACTCTCTTCATTTTTCTCTATTTTTGAACAACAATCCTAATTAACTACAAAAGTACAGATTATTCCGCGAACTACAAAAGAAAAGCGCGGTGAAATTATAAATTTCACCACGCAAAATTACGAATCCTCACGAGAGTTACTTTATCGTCTCATTCAGGAGTGCCGCCAAGCGGCAACTTGCCTTGGCTACCATATCATAAGCGACAGGTGATGTCCACTTGCGATCCCAGTACGAAACAACCGACTTTGGTTTGTAGATGCCGTAGTAGTGTGCCGACAACTTACCGTTATCTACAACCCACTCACGAAGTGTTCCCTTGGCATACTCCTCGTACCTGTCACCAATGTAGGTGCGAAGGTCGTCAGCCCAATAGGCTGCGGTGTAGTGCTTAAATCCGCCGTCAAAACTCTTCCAAGTATCCGACCATTTAAGCGGTTTCGAGAGTTCGTCTTTGTTTTTGCCATATTCGCCGAGTGGAATCTGATAGGTGAAATTGCGCATCGAGTGAGGAATACCATCGATACGAGCCCTCGACAAATCGTGCATATCGCACATGAGGTTGATGACTGTGCGCAACGCCTCGGTAACCTCCGCCTTCGAGTGCGACTTGTGGTTGGCGATAACTACCAATGCCGCCTCGGTGGCTTTAAGAGCATCTTTGCCCTTTACGCTCTTTGGTTGGCAATCGCTATCGAGGTGAACATTGTGAATCTCGGCAGCAGCCTTACGCGCCTTCTTGCTCATCTGCTTTGCCTTCGCGCGCTCAACATCGTAGAGGTACTGAACATCGTCCTCGAAGTTCTTGCCCAAATACTTCTTGACCATCTTCTTTGCCTTTGGCGTAAGGTGCTCATTTGCAACAATAACGACCGCCTCGTCCATTCTCTTCGTCCATGCATTTGCTGCCGATACGGTCAGTACAAATGCCAGCAATAGAAATATCTTCTTCATAACTCTGCTCCTCACTATTTAACCGGTATATTTCCATCTGAGAAGATGGTGTTTAACACAAATGCCAAGCGATACGCCGCCATCATTGCCATCTCGTCTGCCAACGCCATAATCGCCTCGTTCTGCTCAGGTGTCAATTTTGCAATATCTGCCCCCTCTGGCAACAGTTCACGACCGGTGCGTCCGCCTCTGGCGATGTCGCGCCCCCAATCTGTAAGTGAGCCACTCGTCCAAGCCTTTGCCTGCTTGCGCGAAACTTTGTCCACGCGCTTGCCATACTCCTCAATAGTCCAGCCCTTGCGACCTCTCATAGGTGAGCCGTCCCAGAAGCCGTGATAGCCGACCTCCTTGCCTTTGTTAAGTACATTGGCGTAGTTATACTGCGAAAAGGCACTCTTATTCCAGCCGCCCACATGCGAAGGGCAGTGCATATCGGGAATATAGTGTACCATATTCACAAGTCGCTGGCGCACAACAGAATCGGGCAAATTCTTGTACTTGCCGTCACCCAACTCTGCAAGAGCATTGCGGAGATGTCCCATAACACGCCCCTTTGGTTTACCACCCTTCGTAACAAGGAGTCCCATTCCATCTTTGGTAACTTTGTTGGAGTGAGGGTTGTTCACCGACTTAAACATCTCCATACCTCGCCAATAGTCCATCCACGATGCGTAGTAAGGGAGTGTATGGCGGAGATAGTAGCGACACTTCTTCTTTGCCTCGGGGGTGAGGTGTTGCTCGGCAACATAGACGATGCCCGAGTGACCAAACCAGCCCCACGCCTTTGCGCTATGTACGCCGAACATGGTTACGAGCGCAACGATTAAAATTGAAATTTTCTTCATATTAGGAAGAGTTTATTATTTGATAGCATCATTCAAAAGCACCGCCAAGCGACAAGCCGCCTTGACCATCAAATCGTAATTGACAGGTTCTGTATATTTGTAATCGAGGCACGACACCACTGCATCTGGTTGATACAAGGAGAGATAGCGTGCTGCAATCGCTCCATTATCGGCTGCCCAATCTTTGAGCGTTCCTTTGCTGTACTCGGCAAATCTATCGCCCAAGTAGAGTGAAATATCGTACGCTCTCCACTCGCCTGAAAAACCACGAGGATAGCCTCCGCAGTTTTTGCCCATACCAGACCACTTCGCATTTTCGAGTCGGTCTTTCTTCTTGCCAATCTCGGTTGAATAGTGCTTATACGAGAAATCGCGCTGCGAGTGTGGGATATTCTCGATACGGATATTCGCCATGTGGTGAATATCAACCATCAAACATATCACCGTACGCAATGCTTGGGTAACCTCAGCCTTAGAGTGCGACTTGTGTGCGCGTACAACTTTCATCGCCTTCTCAATTGCTGCATAAGCATCGTTCTCTCCAACATTCAATGGCTGTAAATCCTTGTCGAGGTGCAGGTAGTGAATCTCCTTCGTATGCGGAACAGACCTCTTTGCCTCTTTCGAATAGAGGTATCGGATATCGTCCTCGAAGGTCTTACCCAAGTGCTTCTTTACAAATTTCTGTGCCTTAGGGCTTATATGTCGTGTTGCAACAATCACAGCAGCCTCCTCCGAACTTCTTGCCCACGCATTTGCTGTAAGCACGCTCATTACAAGAGCCGAAAATAGTAATATCTTCTTCATAATCTGTTATTTTTTATCGTTATAAACCGGGATATTCTTATCAGCAAAGATAGTGTTAATCACATGAGCAAGACGGTATGCGCCCATTACAGCCGCATCGAAAACTATCTCACGAACTGTCTCAACCTGCTCCGCAGGCATAGTTGCTACATCTGTACCCTTTGGTACCGCCTCGATTGAGCGTTGTGCCAACTCGACAATATCGCGACCCCAATCTTCGAGCGAGCCACTCTGTATCTCAGCAACTCTCTTCTTTGGCACTCTATCAACCACAGCAGCAAGTTCCTCATAGCGCAACTTTATACGACCCTCTCTGCCCAAGCAGTGGTCCCAAAAACGGTGATAGCCGAGTTTCTTGCCCTTTTCGTAGAGACGGTGTGATTTCTGCGAAGGGTGTACCGACTCCGGAAAGAGAACATGCGAAGGACAATGCATATCTGGCACATAGTGAGCCATGTTGATAAGTCGCTGGCGCACAACCGAATCGGGCAAGTTCTTGTACTTGCCATCGCCCAACTCGGCAAGGGCATTTACAAGGTGTCCCATAACATAGCCTGCGGGGTCTCCACTCTCGAAGTCGAGATTAACACCATCGGGCAACGCCATTGCTGCGTGAGATTTATTTACCACCTCGAATCGCTCCAAACGCCATGCGTCCATCCACGAAGCATAGTGCGAAAGGGTGTGACGAAGATAGTAACGACATTTTTCCCTTGCCTCAGGGGTTAGATGTTGTTCTGCCATATAGGCAATTGAGCCGTGAGCAAAGTTGTGCCACGCCTTTGCGCTATGTACACCAAACATGGTTACGAGCGCAACAATTAAAATTGAAACTCTTTTCATATTAATATAAGGTATTGATTATTTAAGTATTTCATTCAACAGTGCCGCAAGGCGATAGCCCGCACGAGTCATCATTTCATAGTTCAACTCTTCGAGTTCATTGCGCTCACGGCGACTCATAACATAGGTCGGGTTGATACGGGCGTAGAGTTCCGAAGCCACCTCTCCAATCTGCTCCGCCCACTCATTCAACGAGCCCTGCGAGAACTCGGCACGCTTTGCACCAAGGCACAACTCCATATCCTCTGCCCACAAAGCACCCGAGAAGCCTCCGTGCCAATGGGTGTAGTAGTCCCACAACTTCGACCACTTCATCATCGAAGAGACCTTGCGTTTGCCTGTATCGCCGCTGAAACACTCAAACTTAAAGTCCTGCTGCGAGTGCGGAACGCCATCGATGCGGACATAGGCAAAGTTGTGTATGTCGCACATCAGATTCACAATAGTACGCAGAGCATTTCTAACCTCCGTATCGGAGTGACTGTCACGCGCACGAACAATCTCCAACGAGTGTTTGATAGCCACCAAAGCATCATCACCGACACCCTGCATCGGCATCAAGTCGCTACCGAGGTGAAGGTAGTGTATCTCGCGAGAGTGTTTCGCCTTCTTGTTCTGTTCGAGGTTATTAAGATAACGCATATCATCTTCGGACTCCTCGCCAAAGTACTTGTCGACCATACCCTTTGCCTCTGCCGACATGTGCATCTTTGCCAATAGGAAGACTCCGTGGTCAGGTCGTTTCTCCCACGCCTCGGCAACCGAGACGGTCAGAGCAAGTGCCAGTATCAAAAATATCTTTTTCATAGTTACACCCCCTTCTTATTTGAAAATTTCGTTCAACACATACGCCAAACGATACGCCGACTTCATCGCCATCTCGTCTGCCAACTCCAACACAGCAGCCTTCTCCTCGGCTGTGAGTTTTGCGATATCCTTATCCTCTGGGGTTATTTCGTAGGCGCGGTGTGCCTGCGTAACAATATCGACTCCCCAATACGAGAATTTTCCCTTCTTCACAATCTTCTTCGCCTCCTTCGGTGTGATTTTATCTACAACCGAAGCATACTTCTCGTATGTCCAGCCCTTGCGTTGAAAAGCTGGCGAACTATCCCAAAAGCCATGCATCTTTACAGGTTTGCCCTTGCTACGAATCGAGTATTTGTACTCGGGATAATCCTTGCCCGAAAATCCTACATGCACAGGGCAGTGCATATCGGGCAGCGCATGCACCAAAATCAACAGATTGTGGCGAACAAGCGAGTCCGGCATAGTAACATATTTGCCATCTTTCATCTCGTTCATTATGTCAATAACGGCTCCCATTGCCTTGCCATTACCCTTTTCCCAGTTTACATTGCCATCAGCCGTAGCCGAGAAGCCGTGCCAAGCATTTGTCGGGTGAAATGGAGGAACTGCACGCCAATGGTCCATCCACGAGGCGTACCAAGGCAGTGTATGTTTCAGATAACGGCGACACTCCGCCTTTGCCTTTGGGGTGAGGTGCTGCTCGGCAACATAGGCAATTGCACCATGTCCGAATGTTCCCCACGCCATCACGCTCTGCACACTCAATGTAGCGACAAGCGCGAGAACTAAAATTGGAATCTTCTTCATCTTAGGTATTTTTTAACTATTTGAAAATATCGTTCAACAACGCAGCCAAGCGATAACCTGCCTTTGCCATACACTTGGTGTGGTTGTATTCGTGGCGATGTATCGTCTGATTTGCCACCAACTCGCCTGTATTGAAGTGCGCGAGTGCGCGTACAACATCCTCACCGCCATTCTCCACCCAGAAGCGAGGTGTACCCTTCTCGTACTCGGCTCTCTTGCTACGGGCATAGATGTCGATATCGTTGGCATAGTACGATGCCGAGAATGCCGTATAGCAAGAGAGGTAGACACTCTCCCAAAGGCGATACCAGCCCGCAGCCCAACTCTTATGGTCCTTGCCCTCAGCCTCGTTTGAGACCTGGAATATAAAGCCCTTTGTTGCCTCGACACCCTCGATACGGATATGCGAGAGACAGTGCATATCACCTACCAAGTGAATCACCGTACGCAAAGCCGTCTGCAACTCCTCCTCACTATGGTTGGCGCGATTGCGCAGTACGGCGATAGCACCTTCGAGTTGCACGATGCCATCGTTCTCGGCAGTGGTTACGCACTTGCCTGAGGCATCGAGCGTAAAGAAGTGCCAATCCTTGGTGTGTTCCATTTCCGGATTTTTGCGAAGTGTATTGAGCCAAGTTGACTCCTTGCTCATCGTACTTTTCAATATGGTCTTAACCTCGCTCTTAGCCTTGTCGGTCATATACTTATCTGCCAAAGCGGCAATGGTTTGGTGTCCGAATGGGTTGAATGCAAGTGCCTCACTTACCACCATCGACAAGGCAAATACTATAATAAATGCTCTCTTCATATCTGTTCCCCCTATTTACTGAAAATTGTATTGAGTATGCTTGCCAAGCGGTAACCGCCATACGCCAACTGCTCATGGGTTAAATCCTCTATATCCTGACGCTGCTCCTTGCTCAACTTTTTCAACTCGTCTCCCTTCTGCCAGAAGCCGTAGGACTTCTCCATCTTAACGGCATTCTGCACCGACCACTTTGCCGGTACGCCCTTGCAAATCTTCTTAATCTCCTTTGCGGAGTAGGTGTCGTAAGCCTTGGCGAAACGCTCCAACTTCCACTTCGGGTGGAGAAGTTGCGGTGCTGCGTCCCAGAACTTGTGGCGATTGTACTTCTTGCCGTTCACATAGAGCGAGGTACCCTTAAAGCCGCTCTCCTTGGCATGAGCCAAGTGGCATGGGCAGTGCATATCGCCCACCATGTGGATAATAAATTTGAGATTCATAGCCACCACCGAGTCGGGCATATTGCGATAGTTGCCCTTGCTCATCTCCTTGTTGATGCGCACCAACTGTGTCACTGCATCGCGCGAGATGTTGCCACCGCGACCTACGGTCTTGTAGTCCTTATCGACATAGTTCATGTGCCAGAAGGTTGTCTCCTTGAATGGGTCGCTTCTACGCCACTGGTCCTGCCATACGGAGTAGTGTGGCAACGAGTGTTGGAGGTAGTACTCACATTTCTCCTTCACCTCGGGATTGAGATGTTGTTCGGCAATGTAGGCGGTGATGTGGTGTCCCCAAACGCCCCACGCCATTGCGTTATGCGAGATAGTCACTGCAAACAACAACGCAAACAAAACTCGTAAAGTCTTCATAGTAAATTGGTTCTAACATTTATATTATAATTTTTCATTCAACAGATTTGCAAGTCGGAATGCTGCTCTATACATTACCAAGTTGGTCGTCCATTGTAAGCGGAGCAAGGAAGTCGGAGATATCGCCGTCATAACTACCACAAGAAGTAGTTTCGTTAAGGTCTTCATAGTTCTATTTAGTTTTATCTATTCTCTATTCTTCGAGTCTATGCATATCGTCACAGGTCCATCATTTACAAGCGACACCTGCATATCCGCCCCGAACTCGCCATGCTCGACCACCTCGCCCAGCACTTCGGAGAGGGTTTTCAAAAACTTCTCGTACATCGGTCTTGCCACCGCTTCGCCCGCCGAGCGGATATACGATGGGCGGTTGCCCTTCTTGGTCGAGGCGTAGAGCGTAAATTGGCTAATCACTATCGCATGACCCCCCGCCTGCTTGATATCGCAATTCATCACTCCGTTCTCGTCATCGAAAATGCGCAAGCGCGACACCTTACCGCAGAGCCAATCGATATCCTCCTGCGTATCAGCATCTTCAATGCCGAGCAGTATCGCCAAGCCCTTTCCGACCTCGCCGATAATCTTGCCCTCAACCTCAACGCTGCAACGCTTTACCCTCTGTATTATGACACGCATAAGTCTAAAAAGTTAAATTTGGCAATTATAAGGTATTGTTATTTTCCGCAAAGAATTTCCACAAATTATCATCTGTTGGAACGGGTGCAATAATCTCCACCAACTCCTTGCGCACGGGGTGCATAAACGACAATGTACGCGAGTGGAGCGAGATGCCGCCATTCGGATTTGAACGCTTCGCGCCATACTTCAAGTCGCCCTTTATCGGGCAACCCATCTTCGAGAGTTGGCAACGGATTTGATGATGACGACCAGTAAGCAACTCCACATCGAGCAATGTGTAGCGGTCGCTGCAACCTATCATTTCGTAGTTCAGGCGAGCCTCCTTCGCCTCGGCACGCGGTGCATTGTAGGCATGTGAACGGTTGGTCCTGCCATCACGCAAGATATAGTGGCGGAGGCTACCCTGCTCCGCAGCAGGTCGTGCCTCCACAATCGCCCAATAGTGTTTGTGGATTTCGCCCTTACGAATCATCTCGTTCAGGCGGACAAGAGCCTTTGAGGTCTTGGCAAACAGCACCGCACCACTTACAGGGCGGTCTATGCGATGCACCACGCCGAGAAATACATCGCCCGGTTTGTGGTCGCGCACCTTCAAGAAGGCTTTAAGATAGTTTTCGAGCGCATCATCGCTCGTCTTGTCGGGTTGTACAAGGTCGCCCACTCGCTTATTCACAACAAGCAGGTGGTTATCCTCATAAAGTATATCGTTTGGGTTAAACACGGGTAGTAGTTAAAAGTTAAAAGTTAGAGTTGAAAGGTAAATGGAAGCAACAACGCTGCTGATTCGACCACCGAGGCGGAGCCGTTGCCGCTCATTATTACGCGAATTGGCGTTCCTTGTCGGCGTTCGACATCGAGGATAACCTGACGGCAGCCGCCACATGGGTAGCACTCGCGTTCCGAGGGGTTCGATGCTATTGCCAACGCCTCGACCGCATCATCGGCATAGTTTGCCTCGACATAGTATAGGAGCGAACGCTCGGCACACAACCCCGAAGGGAAAACCTCGCTTTCGGAGTTTGCTCCATGCAGAATTTTTCCGCTACGCAGGCGCACCGCAGCACCCACCCTAAATCCCGAATACTTGGCATACGCCAATTCGGTCGCCTTTTGTGCCTCGGCAACAAGTTCTTGGTCGGCAACTGACAGTTCGCTAATGCTTTCTGCCTTGATATAGTCCAAATTCAAACATTTTTTCATAGCAGTCAGGTTTTAGTCGTTTTGCAAATATAACGATTTTCCACGCAAAAACCGAACAAAATAGTATAAAAATACTATTTTTGCAGAAAATTCCGTAAAAGATGTATCTTTGGGGCGATGACAGACGATACAACAGTTACGCGGCATACTTCCGCCGACACTTTGGCGAGCGCGTGCAGAAGGTTGCGATAAACGCAGGTTTCACCTGTCCAAATCGTGACGGGAAGGTAGGTTTTGGAGGTTGTACATTCTGCAACAACGAAGCCTTCACACCATCGTATTGTCAACCCTCGAAGAGCATCACCCAACAGATTGAGGAGGGCATCGAATTTCATCGCCGCCGCTATCGCACTGCATCGCGTTATCTTGCCTATTTTCAGTCATTTTCAAACACTTACGCACCCCTCGAAGTATTGCGCAAACGCTACTCCGAAGCACTCGCCCACCCCGAGATTGTGGGTGTGGTTGTAGGCACTCGCCCCGACTGCGTAACGGAGGAGATTTTGGACTTCTTTGCCGAGTTGGCGAGGGAGCATTATGTAACGATTGAATATGGCATAGAATCGACCTACGATGCGACATTGCAGGCGATAAATCGAGGTCACGATTTCGAGTGCGCGCGCCGCGCCGTGGAGATGACTGCCGAGCGAGGTTTGGCGGTTGGAGCGCACTTTGTTTTGGGGTTACCCGGCGAGAGTGACGAGATGATTTTGAAGCAGGTACAACGCATTAATGCTCTGCCACTTACAACGATAAAATTCCATCAACTGCAAGTCTTCAAAGGTACGGCAATGGAACGCGAATATGACGAGTACCCCGAGCGTGTTCGCTTTTGGGAGTTGGAGGAATACCTCGACCTTTTCACGGAGATTTTGCGCCGTCTGCGACCCGATATTGTGGTGGAGCGATTTGCCAGCGAAGCACCGCCCCGCTACCACTATGGTCGTAATTGGGGTTTGGTGCGCAACGAAACCCTCTGGAATATGCTCGAAAAACGCCTCACCGAGCGCAACGCTTGGCAAGGCGAACTCTACCTCAAATAGACGATGGACGGGCGTAGAGAACCGAAGGGCGGTGCAAAAAGAGTCCATCAGAGCAACAAAAACACAAAAGGCTGTCCGAAAACGGAACAGCCTTTTGTATTTCGGGCAAAACCCGAATACATCGGTGCGAGATACTATTTCATATACTCAGCTACCTGATCAACTGGTACGATTGCCTCCTTGAAAATGTAGGCACCAGTCTTCTCCGACTTAACCATCTTGATGCACTTGGTGAACTGCTTACCAACACCAGTACGAAGGGTTGCGACTGCTTTCTTTGCCATAAATCAAACCTCCTTATTACTTAATTTCACGATGCAATGTTACCCTCTTCAAGTATGGATTGTACTTCTTACGCTCCAAACGGTCAGGGGTGTTCTTCTTGTTCTTTGTGGTGATGTAGCGCGACATTCCTGGTACGCCACTCTCCTTCTGCTCGGTGCACTCCAAGATGACCTGAACTCTGTTACCTTTCTTTGCCATGTCTTGTTAAATTTTAGTAGATTTTCTTGGGAGCAGCAGCATCTTTGAGAGCGGCAGCGAGTCCCTTCTTGTTAATTGTTTTGATTCCCGAGGTCGAAACCTTCAAGGTAATCCATCGGCCTTCCTCCTCCGACCAGAAACGCTTAGTCTTCAAGTTTGGTGAGAACTTGCGCTTGGTCTTCACATTGGAGTGCGAAACATTGTTTCCCACGAGGGCCACTTTTCCTGTAATTTCGCAAACTTTCATTGTTACTAATTTTTTTAATTAAATCCCATTTGGGGCTGCAAATATAAGAATTATATTTTGGATATGCAATTGTGCAGAGAATTTTTTTGAAAAAAAGAGGATACTTATCGTACCCTCTCTGGATTTTCGCGCAGGAACTGTTCCCACGATTTTGAGCCTCGCTTCCTTGCCTTTTTATCGCCGCCCAAGCCCTTGACCTTATCGCCACCAAGTGCGCGATTTATAGGCGATGATATCGAATAATAGTGACATAGCGCAACTGCCATACCGTCCGTAGCATCGAGTTTTCGGGGTTTCTCTTCGATATGCAGCGTGCGCATCACAACTCCCGCAATCTGCTCCTTCGATGCCGAGCCGAGTCCTACGACCGACTGCTTGATTCGCGAGGGTGCATACTCAAAGACATCGACCTCCTGACTGAGTGCCGCAGCCATAGCCACACCCTGTGCGCGACCGAGTTTGAGCATCGACTGCACATTCTGCCCGAAGAATGGCGACTCCAAAGCCACCTCGCGCGGTTTATACTCCGCAACCAATCGGCTGACACTCTTGAATATATATTGCAACTTGGCGTAGGGGTCCTCAATCTTGTGGAGGTCTATCTCCCCCATCACCACCGCGCGCAATTCGCGACCATCGACCTCCAACACGCCATAACCCGTATAGTTCGTGCCAGGGTCGATGCCCAAGATGCGATATTTCTCTTTGGGTTGTGCCACTCGCTACTTAAATAGTTCTGCCAACTTTTCGAGCACCGCCTCGCCACGCAGATTCTTCGCCACGATAACGCCATTCGAGCAGTCGATAAGGAAGTTGGTAGGGATTGACTCCACGGCATAATCCTCGACCGCCTTGGTCTTGAACTGATTGACCTCGCTGACATTTATCCAGCCCATACCCTGCTTCTCGATGGCTGCAAGCCAACTACTCTTCTTGGCATCGAGCGACACGCCGTAAATCTCGAAGCCCTTTTTGTGGTAGAGTTTATACGCCTCCTTCAACACCGGCATCTCTGCCATACATGGTCCGCACCACGAAGCCCAGAAATCGAGCAGTACATAGCGGTTTTTCTTATTCTCGATAACCGACTTCAACGATACCCACTCGCCCTTGGCATTAGGTTGTTCGATATCGATATAGTAAGGCACATAGTCGCTACCCTCTGCCTGCGGCTCGGTCTTGATTTTTCGCTCGGCACTCTCCTTGATGCGCGACACAAGCGGCAGTTGCTGCATCTCCTCGGAGAGAGAGGCTACACGCTTCAAAGTCACACTCGACAACTCGGAATAGGAGTCCTGCTGTATCATAAAGACACCAAAGACATTGTCGAGGTTGCTGTCGACAAACCCCTTGCGCATGGCTTCAAACTCCGCCTCGACCTCTGCCATCTTTGCACTATCTCCTGCACTCGCCGCTGCACGATAACGCTCCATGTATTCGGCACTCTTGTCCATCATCTCGCCGAATGCATCATTTGCAGGCGTACCACTCGCCACAACATTGCTCATATCGACATCTCCCGATACGACAATTTTGCCACTCTCGACAAAGATATAGGTGAGGGGACGACCACTCTTGGTCATCAACTGCGCAAAGGTTGGCGCGTGTTTTACACCCTTGAAATGGAATCTATTACCCTCTATCTCCACCGAGTCGATAACGGCACGACTACCCCACATATCGGTAAGGTAGAGCAAGCCCTCGGCATTGAAATTCTTGACATTGCCGACAATCTCACATCTGTTGCCATTGCAACCCACCAAGGCTGCCACAGCCACCAACATTAGCAATAATCTCTTCATAATATATCTACTCTTTTTTTGCCAATTCTGCCTCCAACTTCATCACACGGCGGCGCAACTCAGGCAACTCCTTGAATACGGCAAACGAGCGGTGGTAGTTGATACCAGGAAGTGCTGGGCTACCGAAACGAAACTCTCCATCAGGCACATCTTTGTCAATACCACTTTGTGCGCCAATCTTCACACGGTCGCCAATGGTAATATGGTCGGCAAAGCCTACCTGACCACCAATAAAGCAATTTGCGCCAATCTTTGTAGTTCCCGCAACGCCTGTCTGCGATGACGAAACGGTATTCTCGCCAATCTGCACATTGTGACCAATCTGGATAAGGTTGTCGAGTTTGACACCCTTGCGGATAATTGTAGAGTCGGTCTTGGCGCGGTCAATACATGTATTTGCGCCAATCTCGACATTGTCCTCGATAATAACATTTCCGAGTTGCGGAATCTTGTCGAAACCACCCTCGGCATTCGGAGCAAAGCCAAAACCATCGGCTCCGATAACTGCCCCTGCGTGGAGAATACAGTTGGCTCCAATCTGGCAACCCTCGTATATCTTCACTCCGGCATAGAGCGTGGTCTTATCGCCAATCTTCACATTGTCACCCACATAGCACTGCGGATATATCTTTGCGCCATCGCCAACAACTGCTCCCGCCTCGACAACGGCAAAGTCTCCGATATAGCAATCCTTGCCAACCTTCGCCTTGTCGGATACGGAGGCTAGTTTCGACACACCCTTCTTCTGCGGTTTCATCGCGTTGTACATCTCCAAAAGGCGCAGAACGCAGGCGTTCACATTATCGACTTTGATAAGCGTAGCCTTAACCTCCTGCTTTGGCTCGAAGTCGCGCTCTACGAGGACTATCGAACACTTTGTGGTGTAGAGATACTGCTCGAAGCGAGGGTTTGACAGGTACGCCAAGCCACCCTCCTTGCCGCCCTCAATCGAGGAGACGGTATAAATCAAGGCGTTTTTATCGCCCACAACCTCACCGGAAAGCAATCCGGCAATCATTGATGCTGAAAATTCCATAACAACTCAAAATTTGGGTTATTAGCCATTGGCCATTAGCCATTAGCATTTTTTATTTTATATAGTTTTCTATCTTTATACTCTGCGGCAGATACTCATCGACCTCGCGACCAAATGCCAACAACTCGCGCACCATGCTTGACGAGATATGCTGATACTCGGCAGGTGTCACAAGCAGTACCGTTGTAAGGTCGGGATAGAGGGCGCGATTTGTCGCCTCTATGGTGCGCTCGAACTCGAAGTCAATGGTGTTGCGTACTCCACGCACCAACGCCGTAGCACCCACCTCGCGGGCAAAGTCACCCGTCAATGTCGAGTAGGTCGCCACGCTGACACGAGGCTCATCTTTGTAGCACTCTTCAATGAGGCTGCAACGCTGCTCAATCGTGAGCAGAGCACTCTTCGAGATATTCTCGCCCACGGCAACCACAACCCTGTCGAAGAGCCTCAACGCCTCCTCAACAACCGCTGCGTGCCCGCGCGTAAATGGGTCAAACGACCCCGCAAAAAGTGCAACCCTTGTCATACAATCTACAAATATAGTAATTTTTTCTAAAAAACAATACCAATGCCGCCCTAATCTTCTGCTAATCTTTCTCTAATCCTCCTCCGGGTGTGTCAAAAAGCCCCAAGCAAAAGATATTAGTTTGGTTAGATAATTTGCTATCTATTTGCATTCGCTCTCCTTTGCCATAGGTAGTGCCATAACTTAAAAATAGGACTCCAAATAACTTCCGAGGGATAGCCAAACACAAATCGGAAATTGCGCTTTACCTTACGCAATCCGTAATGTAGGTTTGATTCATTGTGTTTACGCAAAATTGTTTTGTCGTATTGTCCGAAATTACCAGCTCGTACTATTTCACTCAACAGAAAACGCCCATCTTTTTCATTGGAACGAGCTAACAAATATCGCTCCTCCATTCCAAATACCTCTTGCAATACCCACATTACTGCACCTGTAAAACGCTGCATTTTTAAAGAACATAACATATCCATTGTCTCTTTGCGCTCCTTCTCTGTAAAACCTTGTCGTAGTACATAATAATAATCCATTAATTGACGCAAGCCAATGCCTTCCTGAAAAAGATGACGGTAGATATGAATTAGAATATACACACGATTAAATGCTAAACTTGGAGTGGGTATTTCGTCTGTATGTTTGTTGTTATCTACAAATGCTTCCTTTTTGTAGTCACTGAAAAATTGTTGTAGCTTTATATTTGTGAAGTAACAATTCATCCACGATGGCGTAAAATGCACCTCTATCTCAACATCGCCAATTTTCGGAAAGTCAACATGGTGATATACGATAAAACAATTCGGGATATACTGCCTTACATAAGAGATAATATCTTCGCGGCGACCATCAAGCCATATATCTACATCGCCGGGCATTCTGTAAAGTTCAAGATGGTCTATTTTATAGTATTGCGCTACGCCTTGTCCTTTGAGAATTATATTACGAAAACCCTCTTTCTGGAATTTTTGCGATATTTCTATGGCGTTACGATTTAGTGCTTCATTTCTCTCTTTGATCAATTCTGCATTAACACCCCATTGCAGTAACAGTTGTCGTGGAGGCCTTTGATCTGCGGGCAGTCGCCCTATTGCAGTATATGTTACACCAAGAAGAGTTTGCTGTTTAGACAATAAATATAGTTTCTGCCACTCCTTTTCTGTCGGAATGCGCGACAGCGAACTCTTATGCCCAAGGGATATTTGTAATAATTCAAAAAATAACATCATGTCGTATATCGAACAGCTATCTTGTCGCGTTGTTGTAGCCTTTTTAGGTTTTAATCCTTAATGATTGATTTTATATAATTACTATATAACTGGCTAATTCGATCCCATGTAAACATTGTTTCAATGCGATTGTAATTTTTCTCGGCCTCTTTTTCCAATATATCTATATTATCTTCACAGTAATTAATAGCTCGACACAAATCATCTTCATCCTCAGCTTTTACCCATATACCATTTTCTCCCAAACCCTCTTTGTTGGCCTCAATGTCAGATGCAATAACAGGCTTGGCATAGCTCATTGCTTCCAATAGAGTTATGGCAAGTCCTTCAATTGTTGATGGTATACAGAAAACTTTACAGTTTTTAAGAAGTGTCTCTTTATCCAAACCATATACCGCACCAGTAAAGATAACTCGATTATCTCCATTTGCTAGTTTATGTAAGTATTCTACATACTCAGGATTGGAATCATTGGCTCCAGCTATCACTAATTTGGATTTATTAGTATTAGCCTTTATAAAAGCTTTAATTAAATAGTCCGGATTCTTATCTTGAACTAATCTTCCCAAATATAGATAGTATTCCTCCTTTTGTAAATTAAATTTAGATAATATATCTGTATCATTGAATTTATTGGGAAGGTTTACAGCTGTTGGTATGGTTGTACACACCTTGTTGTATTCGTTAGCGTGCCAATCTGTCTGCTCTTGACTTACCATGATTAGATGATTGTTCATTTTTGCAGATAGACGCTCCATAAAACGCATAATCGCTTGTTGCTTAGAAGAATATTTCGTACGCTTCCATTCAAGGCCATGCCCCATTAATATCGCTTCTCTTCTAAATGCTCTTGGAATCCAACACCAAAGAGATGGCGGCCAAGCGTTGTAATGGAATATATCTACATTCTTTTGTTTGAATATAGCATTTAATGTAGATTTTAGACCAAGAAAAATCTTGCAGATATAGACGCTTTTAGGCGATTTCCAATGAATAACTTTAAAGCCATTAACCTCTTCTTCATAATCTTTGTCGCTCTCACAATAGACAATAGGTTCATGTCCCATTGCCTTCAGTTTTGTACACAAATTAAGCATATAGTTCTCTATACCTCCTAATTTGTGAATATTGCGCCCTCCGATAAATGCAATTTTCATAAACAAGCAACTAAACTATTTAACGACGACTTATCTTAAACCTTGTTTGTCATTATTTCCGACATGATAGAACGGTATACAGTTAGTATCAACTTTGCCCCCAAACATCACTTTTAGTTTGTTCTTCACAACCCAAGGCAAGATATGTGGCAAGTACTTATTCATAACAGGCGATACGGAGCCTATCATCCAACAACTCTTAGGACAATTAGCAACCTTCTCTCTAACCTGTTTAGCCTTATCACTTTGCCATATATCGTCGAATGATTCTACCTCATTTAGGTTGCCCATTGTATCGAACCAACACTCTTTCTCCATTCCATTGCAAGGTAGCACATTTCCATATGGATCCAAGAAGAAGTTCTCGCTTCCCGCTTCACATGGTAACATTCTACGACCTCCTTTGATATAATTAATCAAACCAAGATTAAAAAAGGCTCTAAACCACGATTTAGGAGAGTTCTCGCGCATCAAGCGTTGAATCAGCTCATCAAAGTTAGCACACACTTCATCTATGTTTGTAACCTTGTTATCGTATTTATGGAAATAGAAAGAATTATGGAACGAAGCCGTTGCGAATTGCATACCTAAGTTGCGATTAAGTTCGTATAGATTCAGCATATCGTCAGAGTTATTATTAGACACCGTAATACCGAATCCAATATCTTTGATGCCCATACGACGCAACTCTAACAAAGTTCGAAGACCTTTATCGAACCCTCCCATACGACCTCTCAACTCGTCATTCTTTACCGAGAGACCTTCAATGCTGATACGATAACCTATTTGTGGATATTTCTTGGCCATTGCTATAATACGGTCTGAAAAATAGCCACTAGTAGAGAATACAATTCTATCTGTTTTGGTCAGAAGTATTTTTACAATATCTTCTATATCCTCTCGAACGAAAGGCTCTCCTCCAGTGATATTAACACTGCGCATTTTAGGGAGCTTCTTTAACAACTCTGGACTAAACTCTTCAGATGTTTTTGTAGGGTTTGCCCAGATATTGCACATTTTGCATCGCATTGGACAACGATAAGTTACAATAATAGAACCATCCATAATTTTATATTTTAATTTATTAAGATTATTTTAAGCCTATACACAATTTCAATATCTTACTATTCAGCTTTTCTACTATTTTTGATACCAATACAGGTATATATACTCCTGCCAATATACACATCACATAAGCAACTGCATAATTGGGAATATATGAATGCTTATAGAGTATTTTTACAGCAATTTGAGCAAAAAGTCCAATTAGATATATTTGATACGAGTATCTACGCATAGAGGACAAACACCATGGTATATACCTATCGGCAATATGAGCTAATACTATTGAGATGGAGCAGATCGCAATTGTTACGGCATAATTTGTCTCTACATTCGGTATAAGATCTAATAATAGTCCACATACAACTGCCAATAACATTATGCCGACACTTTGTTTTGACAAAACATCTACAACATTATACTTTCTAGATAGTACTCCAAGATAGAACCAAATGGCATACTCCATTACATTCTGATAACATAACAGGTTACTCGTCTGCATGTATGGTACCATATTGCACAATATAAGCACTATAAGTAGTACATACTGCCAAGCACCCTTTACCATCCATAATGGGCGCATGGCAAAGAACCACAATATTGTAGCAATAAACCACAACTCACTCAACGGACCACTACCTGGGTACAATATGGCTTGCACAAACTCCTCTAATGTAAATTCCGCTGGACGAACCATTTCTGTAGCAAATATGTCTTTAACAACCATTGCCACTATTGTAAACACAACATAAGGAATACCTAATCTAATAAATTTTTCCTTCAGCATCTCTGTATAAGGCATATACCTTTCTATACGAGTCATCCAAAACAGATATCCCGAGATGAATACAAATAACGGCATATGGAAAGAGTATGCAAATTTATATAGAAGATCAACAGCCAATGGGGAATCATTGGTTACAACTGGTAACAATGGTGCATGACCTATAACAACCCATAGTATAGCCCAACCTTGCAAAATCACTATCCAGTTTATCTTCCCCATTTTTTATGGCCTCTTTTTAATAAATCTTGCTGGATTTCCTCCCCATATCTCATAATCGGGGATACTCTTGGTTACAACAGAGCCAGCACCTACTATTGCACCTTTTCCTATAATTATGTTACCCGATAAGGTGGAGCCTGCACCAATAAATGCATGCTCGCATATCTCAACTCTACCCTCTATCCAATGGATATCATCTCTATCAGGGTTAGATGTATCCAACAAGTGTGTTAGAATACGCACGCCCGATGTGAGATGTACATCATTGTGTAGAATTATATTTTGTGGATACACTGTATCAAATTCAATATTAGGGGCAAAAAGGTATGTTTTCCCCAGAACCTTAACACCTCCACTGCGCACAAATATATATCTCCATCTTCGAGGCATCGGCAACCTTATCATTGCAAAACAGATTACCGACCATAAATGTTTTAGTTTATTTCTCATAGTTGTCAATCACACTTTTATAGAAAGCTAACAATTTAACACTATTCTTATTTTCGTCAAAATAATCATTTGCAAATGACTTGGCAGCCAAACACATCTCTTTGTATTCGTTATTCGAAAGTTGCATTGCCTTATCAAGACAATTGATTAATTCGCTAACATTATTTGGTGAAAATAGAAAACCTGTTTTACCATTACGGACTATCTCTGGAATACCTCCGATATCCGAACCAATTACAGGTATACCAATAGAGTATGATTCTACAATGGTCATAGGATTGTTTTCATAGACAACCGAAGGTACTACAACAAATTGAGAGTTTCGAACAATTTGTTTCAGGTCATTACCTGTGCGATATCCTAATAATTCTACATTGTGTATATTTAATTTCGATATCAATTCTCTAATTTTGTTCTCTTGTGGTCCCGTTCCTACGATCTTTAATTTCGCCTGAGGTCGTTCTTTGAAAGCTCTAATCAGTGTTGTTATTCCCTTTTCCTCAGAGATTCGTCCATAGTAAAGGAAGTAGCTTCCATGTGATATTTCCGCCTCTTCATCGGCAAAAGAATGAGAACTATTATATATTACAACACTTTGTTTAGGTCGGATATCAACAGGCATATATTCATCATGTTTTGCCTGGGAGAATTTACTAACATATATCACTCCTTCTATCTTGTTTAGCGATTTAAATAGTATATTACGCATATATGCTTCTAATGACATCAAAGCACTACGAACTAAACTATTAGCTGAACAACGATTTAATAGACATCTATAAAACTTGTGACCTTGACATGCCTCACATATAGAGCCATTAGGCAAGCGGAATATATATGCAGGGCAGACCATTCTATAATCATGAGCCGTATGTACAATAGGTATATGGTGCCTCTTTAAGGTATCTAATATAGACTGAGATAATCCTCCCCAAAATAGGTGTAAATGCGCAACATCTGGCTTCTCAGTGCGAATAAGTTTCTCTAATTTAGACTTAGCTTCTCTATTATATATATATCGTATTGCACCCTTCAAAAAACCACAAGACGAATTTTGTGGAACAAAATATTCATTCTGTTCACATTTTTCATTTTTTTCGTCAATACAACTGAAAAATATGACGCTGTGTCCGTTTCTTCGCAACATATCAGCCGTATTGAAATATACAGCCTCTGACCCTCCCTTTCGATAATGAAAGTTATTTATCAGTAATATCTTCATAATGTTTTTTATAAATTTCTATCATCCTCTCAGCTAAATATGTGTATGCCAGCTTTGGTCGATAGTTGATACAATTGGCAACATATTTATCATTATTTTCAAGCACATCTATCATTGCTCGGTAATCCCACTCCTGATCTACTATACCAAGATTATTTTTGCGTATATAGTATATGGAATATGGCACGGTATTAGTAATTATAGGAGTTCCACATGCAACAGTCTCTGCGATGGAAACCATGTTCAGATCGGCAATAGTATCTATCAATGAGGCTCTAGCCCTACTCACTATTTTCGCCAATGCTTCTCTATCTTGAAAACCATAGAAACAAACTCTATCTTTTAAATTTAACTCTGCGACAAGTGATTCCAATCTCTCTCGTTCGGCACCATCTCCAAGCAATATAAGACGATATTTATCACTATACTTTTCACAAAACTCTGCAAATTTACGAATGGTCAAATCTATCCTTTTACGACGATCCAATCTGGCTACGACAACAAAATAGTTCTCTTTATCATTAGATGGTTGAAAATTGTCAGTATCTATACCATGATCAACAATCTCATGAGATACATATTTTGCATACTTAGATGCAAATACCAATGCTTTTTCAGATCTTGGTATCACAATTGTCTTTCGCATAAACAGCGGAACTACCACATTGTACCATATTTTGGAAGGTATCTCTTTCAATGGCTGCATATGCTTTCCAAACTCTTGCCATATAACCAGTTTGTGAGGAGCAACAATAGCAGCAGAAAGCGTAGTTGGCGTCAATATCTCTGACGATATGATTAAGTCTATTTTTGCTCTGTTTTTCCAAAGATAACGAGTTAAGCCTGATAGTATAGGCAAGCCGTTTGGCCACTTTTTATATATTTGCTTTGCTATATTTTTTAAAAATACAATGTTACAATCATAAGTCTCAGACTCTGTAGGTCTATACTCCTCACTAGCAATAATAGTCACCTTGTGGCCCAACTTCACAAATGCCATGGCGAAATTGTATATCATCGTATGCTTTATAGTTGCTACACGAGGTACAGCTTCACCTTTGATTGGTGGCGTATAAAGGAGAGGATTGATAATTGTTATATTCATAATCTCTTTTTTCCTAATTATAATATTTCATATGATAATTATCGCTGGCACATAGAACTAACCCTATTGCTAATAATACATCTTGATAGAAAAAGACACCGCCCTGCGTAAATTGGTAAGATATATACATTACGACACAAGCAAACGATATTTCCGAGTATTTATTCTTGCGATATCGTAATACATATACGACCATCATTAAGCACATCATCACCATAAAAAACAAGCCTATCACACCATTCGCAACCAAAGCATCAACCCAACCATTATGTGAATATATTCGCATACTGATAGCTCGTTGCATATTATCCATTAACGGATCTATTCCTGTTCCGATTATCTGAGTAAACAGATTACTCTCCTCAAACAACTGTAATGAAACATCGGAGTATATCAAACGCCCAGACCCGGCATCCGCCTCCCAATTTCCATCATCAACTATGTCATTAACTCGATTATAGAATCTTTCATTATTATTCAACAACCAGACATACCCAAATCCTAGCAATAAAAGACCTAATATTAGCACGAGTGTTCTCTTGATAGTTTGTCTCTTAAAGTAGAATAAAATAACTAATCCTATAACACCCATAACCCAGCCAGTACGAGTAAATGCCGCATATAAAACATAATAGTCTATGAGCAACATAGCAATATTATACCATCGGCAATATCTGCTATTATTCTTATCCGTAGCAGCATAAAATAAGAATGTTGATGCCATAGCGGCCACAATTGCTGTGGGGTGCTGCCCTGTAAATATACCGACAAATGACAACACTCCATCATATTCTGTTGCCGAACCCACATCAACAATAAGACCTGTTAAGAATGGTATATTCGCAAGAACGAAGTACTGACTAAATAGCAAACCAAGATTAAATAACTTCTTTTTATCATTTATTGTCCTGAAATAATCAAACAATAATGGCAAAATCGTAAATTTAACTCCATAAGCAATAGTTTGAAATGGATAGAAGGTCAATCCTCCATTAATAAAATTCTTTAATCCCCAAGCATATCCCCAGTTTATATAAGCAGGCTTATCTTGCCTTGTTGCACCCATACTTCTTGCTAATTTTATAACAAGGACTACCACCAAAGCAATCTTCCATATGGTTGAGAATGATTGAACTCTTTGATCTAGATACACTAGCACAAAGAGTGTTATGAAGTATATAGCATATCTAAAAAAACCTATTGGTAACATACCTCTTTATCTTTTTTATACATAATGTGAAGTATTACACAATATACTATATGTGTGACAATCATTGCAATATATACAATCGAGGCACCATACAGCTGACCATACTTAAACATAAATGGCAATATGAGTAATAATGCCCCATAATCACGAATGATATATCCTATTAAAACAATCCAGTTCTTGCCACGAGATATAAACTCTTGTGTATATATACCCGCCATACATCCAAATATGCTTGCTAGAACCGCTAAAATTAACACCACATTTATACCTACAAATGTATCTCCATACATACCGCCAATAACAGGTGACAACAGTGCAATAAAGCTAGCAGGAACAATAGTTGACACGAGATTTATCTTTAACATCGTATAGAATATACTATCATGTTGTCGCTTATCCTCTAATGTACTCGATAAATGTGATAAAATAACATTCCTCAACACCCCAGGAATAAACAACATCACCACAAACCACTGATTTGTAGCTGTATATAGGCCCATCTCTGCATAACCTGCAAAATTAACCAATACAATCATGCGCAACCAATTAGCACTAGCGTAGACACACTCTTGGAGAGATATTGGTAATGAGAATTTTAGCAAATCTTTTGTAACATTCTTGGTAACTGTATGTTCCGTTGATATCAGACTCTTGTTATTATGGCGATGTAATACTATATGATTAAGCACACAATTTAACACCGTAGTGATAAAGAGCGACCATATAGCACCATCCAAACTAAAGAAATATGATAGAATAACACTTAAAATAAATGTTGTAATTCCCACTATCATATTGTTGATAGCTATTGCTTTAAAATCTTTAAAACCAGATAGAAGTCCTATCTGGGTTGTATTGACAGCATTGAAAACAACAATTAGAGATGTAAATCTAATCGCAGATACAAGATGTGCCTCTGTTGCAACATTCTCTGCCAATATCCATAAGCTGGCAGCCATTATAACACTAGTCACAATAGTTATTCCCATCGAACTCTTTATAATACTGCGTATTGTGCCAGTCTCCGTTTCATCTGTTTGGGCTATATATTTCGTTGAAGTATACCCCAACCCAAATGTAGAAAATGCCGCCACATAAGCAAGGGTGCTCTTAACTACTCCATACTCTCCGTACATATCCACCCCTAATAGTCTGGCAACAATAATTCCTGCTAACAACGACAACCCTTTTCCCATTGCATTGCCAAAGACTGCCCAAAACGAGTCGCGGAAAAGAGAACTCTCTCGCAACCTCAAATAGATATTTCTAATTATGTTAATCAACGAATTGGGCATATCTTCCACTACTCCATCATTGCGTCAAACCATTTCAGGACTTTGGCCTTTGCCATCTCGGCAGGAGAGAGAATGCGGCGCATCAACTCGATTGAGTTGCCCTCATCAACATAGTCCGTGAAGACCTCCAACAACATCGGTTTATCGCCGATATTCGGGTCGGTGAAGTGCTCAACCACCGCGTTAAACTCCTCCTTCGTGCAGGCACTCATATACTCAAAGCCCAAGTCCTCGACAAAGTGTCTCACCAACGCCGGCGACTTCTGTCCATAGTGTCCTCCCGCTGCCATATACTTGTTCGCCTCTTCACCAAAGGCATAGCACTTGTGCATATGCAACTTAAACTCCGCACCTATGCCGTTATTTATCAGCACTATACGCACATTCTTGCCGATATGGCGGTTACCCAGCGAGTTCATATCGTAGAAGAAGGTCAAGTCGCCAAGCACCAAGTAGCACAATCGCTCTCTATTCACGAGCGAGGCTCCTATCAACGAACTCATACAGCCATCGATGCCGCAGCAGCCGACATTACATGCCGACTCCACGCCCTTCGGAAGGTGGAACATATTCCACGAGCGGCGCGTATTCGATACGCCCAAGTGCAACAGCGAGTTCTCGGGCAGGCGTGAGGAGAGTTGCGAGGCTACCCACACATTGCTGAGTGGCAACTCAGGCACTCTGCCGTATATCTTCGCGAACTCTGCCGTATAGTAGTCTATCTGCGAGTGCTTGTCGTGTCCATCTTCGCCATAGTGACGGAAGAAGAACTCCTCCGACATCTGGAACACGCTCGACAACTTCTTGAACGGATCGCGCAACTCGCCATCTTCGCTCACGCGCCATATCGTCTTCGTTGGCACCGAGCCTGCAAATGTGGCTGCCGAGACCTCGCCGATATGTATCATCAAATCGAATCGCTTGAACGGAGACTTGCTATGCACCTGGAACTGCGCCAGTGTTGGCAGGAGTCGATACTTGCCATAGTATCCGCTTGTATGGTCGCACACCACCACTGCATCGTATGTGGCACAGAATCTATCGAGTGCCGCCACCTGCTGTGGAGTGAAGGTGCAATGTGAGCCGACATACACGCATACGCTGCCCTTCGGCATCTGCGGCAACTCGTCCCAAGCGTGGTAGCGGCGCATAACGCGCACCGCAGGTAACTTCTTCACCGAGAAGTCCTTGCTGTAAGTTGTCATCATATTGATATGCACGGGACCACCACCGTTTCTGCGAAGTTCGAGCACCGCCTTATTCGCCTCCATCACCGTAAAGTTCCTGTCGCGGACATCTTTCACCACCGGCAACTCCACCGAGAGAAGGGCGACATCGTTTGCCACCTGTCGTCTATCGACATTCTGGAATATGAGTTGACCGATTCTGTCGGTACCCTGATGCGATGTTACTGCCAGAATTGGCAACTTGCGATAGTATGCCTCGGTCAATCCCGGGTAGTAGTTTCGCGAGGCAGTAGCACCCGTGCAACTCAAAACCACAGGCTCACCACTCTCGGCTGCGAGTCCGCAGGCGATATATGCCGCCGAGCGTTCATCTACCGAGGAGTATATCTCGAAGAATGGGTCACTTTGCAGGCTACCCACAAACGAGTAGTTTGTCGCACCGGGCGAAGCCACAACCTTTCGTATCCCATTTGCTTTGAGCAGGGCGATCAAAATCTGAATGTTCTCTTCCGTACAATAATGTTTCTCCATATATGCGTTGCTTTTTGTTTTGCTTTTTTTGTTTTGCGAACTCCGAGCGTTGGTCGAGGCGCAGCATTTCTGGGAGTTACTGGGGGCGGGCGTTCCGCCCTTTACTGGGGGTTACTGGGGTGCGCGGTTGCTTTCGTTTGCCTATTTGAAAAATCGATATATCAGGTATCTAATTTTATCCTTCAATCGAGGAATCTCGCTCAGTGGCGTAAATTCGCCCGCTACCCTATCGTTCAGTGCCTCGATGCTCCACGCTATTTTGCCGAACTTTGGTTTTTCGAGGAACTTGGTCAATGCCTGTGTCAAGCCCTCCTCCGGCGATACGAACTCCTCGATATTGCAGTACTCGCCGATTTTGCTATTGTCGAATGTGCGATTGAAGTATCGGCAATATATTATCTGATACTTGCGACCGCGAAGGCGGAGGTTTGTCGAGAGGTCGGTATATATTATCGGGGTATCCTTGCCCAAGTACTTATCCAGCACCCTCTTGTAGATTGCAAATACATCGTACCAAGTGAGCGACTTGTGGTAGGTTATATGGAACGCCTCGCCACGCGCACTCTCCTTGCCGACAATTGCAGCGATACCCTTTGCGACATCATCGCCCAGAGTCATGGTTGTAAGTTTGCTGCCGATATCGTGCGAGAATACGATGGTGCGACCATGCAGAGCGCGGTAGAGCCAACTTTCCTTCTCCAAGACACCCAACTGCAAGCGGTTTGTATTGTAGGTTATCGTAGGGCGTACGATGGTATAGTTCGCTCTGCCCGAGTTGCGCAGTATATCCTCCTCTCGCGCCTTTGCCAAGGCATACTCGTTGGTTTTCAGATACTCCGCATCGGTCGAAGAGTCGAGCAGTCGCGGAGTCTGCTCCGTTATCGGCACCTCGGATTGGGCATACACTCGTGCCGAACTGATGAAGATATACTGGTCGGTGCTGTCGAGGATAAACTCGGCAACCTCCTTGAATGTCGAAGCACTGTGTACCATAAAGTCCACGACCACATCGTAGCGTCTCTCGCTCAGCGTGCGCATCAGGAACTCCATATCGCGGGCGTTACCCTGTATGTACTTCACATTGTCGGTGGAGTCGTGCGCTCTACGCGAGGTTACATAGACCACATTTTCGGCATCGGCGGCAAGCATCTTCACCAGAGGTGTACCCATTGCTCCCGTTCCGCCCAAGACTAAAATCTGCATATTCTACAAAGTGTTTGCAAGTTAGTAGTTCAAAATCACCACCCGTTAATCTCGGCGGAAGATATCGCGCGTATAGACCTTATAGGCGACATCGTCAAGATTTGCATCGTAGCGATTTGCTATTATGGCATTGCTTCTGCGCTTGAACTCGGCAAGATCATTCACAACCTCGCTACCAAAGAAGGTCGTGCCACTATCGAGTGTCGGCTCGTATATCACCACCTCGGCACCCTTTGCCTTGATGCGCTTCATAATACCCTGAATTGCGCTTTGGCGGAAGTTGTCCGAGTTGGTCTTCATCGTCAGACGATAGACTCCAATCACCACCTTACGCTCCCTATCGGCATTCCACTCGCTCGACCCGATATAGTAGCCCGCCTTGTGCAGTACTTGGTCGGCAATAAAATCCTTGCGGGTGCGGTTGCTCTCCACAATCGCCGACATCATATTCTGCGGCACATCGGTATAGTTCGCCAGCAGTTGCTTCGTATCCTTTGGCAGGCAGTAGCCGCCATAGCCGAACGATGGCATGTTATAGTGCGTGCCGATGCGGGGGTCTAATCCCACACCCTCGATTATTGCCTGCGTGTCGAGCCCCTTAACCTCGGCGTAGGTGTCGAGTTCGTTGAAGTAGCTCACTCGCAACGCCAAGTATGTGTTGGCAAAGAGTTTCACCGCCTCCGCCTCGGTCAAGCCCATAAAGAGTGTGCTGACATCGGGTTTCAATGCCCCCTGCTGCAACAACCTTGCGAAGGTGTGTGCAGCCTCCTCCATGTGGTTGCCAGCAATTTGGTTTATCGCTCTATTCTCCTCCTCGCGTCCCTCTCGCATCTTTGGAAAGCCAACGATTATACGGCTCGGGTAGAGGTTGTCGTAGAGAGCCTGACTCTCGCGCAGGAACTCCGGCGAGAAGAGAAGTCGCAGTTTGCAGGTGGTATCGAAGCCCTGAGCCCTGAACTGCTCGGCATACTTTACATAGAGCGAACGACAATATCCGACAGGGATTGTGCTCTTGATAACGAATGTTGCCTCGGGATTGACCTTCAAGACGAGATCTATAACATCCTCGATGCTGTGGGTATCGAAGAAGTTTTGGTGAGGGTCATAGTTCGTAGGCGTAGCAATAACAACAAAGTCAGCACCCTTGTATGCCGACTCCGCATCGAGCGTTGCTCGAAGATTCAACTCCTTCTCGGAAAGATATTTTTCGATATACTCGTCCTGGATAGGCGACTTGCGATTGTTAATCATCTCCACCTTCTCGGGAACGATATCCACTGCCACGACCTCGTTATGCTGTGCCAGAAGTGTCGCTATCGACATTCCCACATAACCTGTACCTGCTACTGCGATTTTCATATCTTACACTTTTTCGGTAAATCTATTTTCGAATATCCATAATTCTCTGCAAAGCCAGCCACGAAGAGCGTTCCTCGTAGTGACTAATCGTTCCTAGACGGCGCATAAATCGCGCTATCGAGGTATCGTGCGAAATCTGCACACGCATAAATTTGTAGAACACTGCGGTGACAAATACCGCACAGGAAACCACCACATAGAACTGAACATTTATCGTAGCACCCAACTTATAGGATATCCACCACGCCACAACTACCAAGATATTCAGCAACAACACGCTGATAGTTGTTCCGATATGCGAGAACCCCAAATCGATAAAGAGGTGATGCAGATGTGCCTTATCGGGTTGGAACGGAGAGACTCCACGCAGTATTCGCATCACCATTACACGAAGCGTATCGAACACAGGTACCGCCATCACCGCCATAGCGAATGCCACAAGCCCGATACCCTCGGGCAGAGCCGCAATGCGTTCGCCACGGAACGATATCACCGCTACTACATACGCCGACATCATCACACCCATCATGAGCGAACCGCCATCGCCGATAAACATCTTGGAACTCTTGCCAAAGACATTGTGACAGAAGAACGGCAGCAATGAGGCGAATGTCACAGCGCAAAGTGAGAGCATCACCACACTGCCACTCATATAGAAGAGCACTCCGAATGCCAAGCTTGCCAACATACAAAAGCCTGACGACAGTCCGTCCACGCCATCGATAAGATTGAGGGCGTTAATAATGCCCACCACCGCAAATATGGTAAGCGGAGCAGAGAGCCATAGCGGCAAGTCGTAAACTCCCCATAGACCTTGCAGACTATTCAGCGAAATGTTAGTCATAAAGAGCAACATTACCACCACCGCAATCTCTATCGCGAAACGCAACCATGGCGACAATCCCGAGATATCGTCCATAACACCTACGCAGAGCATCAACGACATCGCAATAAAAATTGGCAACAACTCCGTTGTGTTAGTGTAAATGCTCATTACGCACAACCCTGTTACCAAACCGAAAAATACTACCACGCCGCCCATCACTGGAACAGCCTCCTTTTGCAATTTTCTTGCATCCGGATTATCCATAATGTTACGCCTCACTGCGACCTTACGGACTATCGGATGCGACCAAATCACAACCACAAGTGATGCGACAAAGGCAATCAATACACCCCAAAAGGCAAAATTCATCATAATTATATCAAGTTAATTTTAGGTTTTAGGTCTGTAATATGCTTTGCATATTTACTGCGCCTTTACTGCGCTTGATTTGTGCCGATTCGACACCTGTTCGCAACAGCGCATAATCTCGGGGCTTTAACAAGCATTTAACGCATTGACATTCAGCGCGTTACGCCAGTTAATTCATTGTACGCCCGCCCTACTCGCGAACAACGATGTTCGACTTTATGCGTAGCATATCGTATTGCGATACAAATATATGAAGAAAAAATCTAAATAACAAATTTAGACAGTCATTTTTGCCGAAAAATTTCGGGGGGGGGGGTATTTTACTGATAATCAACGAGATATACACGAACAATAATTATCCACAAAAAACACCATAATTATCGAAAAACAGTATGTGACAAAATACCCCAATCGGTAACAAACACCAATTGAGGCTAAACATAGTACCAAATGTCGCAAATCGAACATGCTACTACCTTTGATGCTGCAAACGCGCAGCAGCCTTATCCCAATCGACCAACTTCATATACTCCTTGATAAAATCGGCACGGCGATTTTGGTAGTCGAGATAGTAGGCATGTTCCCATACATCGATACACATCAAAGGGTTAAGGTGGTGGCGCAGAGGGTTATCGGCATCTTTGGTCGGCACAATCGACAACTTTCCCTTATCATCTTCGGCAAGCCATACCCACCCCGAGCCAAAGAGTCCGACAGCCGTATCGGCAAACTTTTTATTAAACTCATCGACCGAGCCGAAGTCGCGAACTATGCGCTCGTGCAACTTTTCTGGTATCACTTTTTGAATAGGCGTAAGCCCCATAAAGTAGATGCGATGATTGAGTGCCTGCGCCGCATTATTAAACAACGCTCCGTCCGATTTTTTCACAATATCTTCGAGCCCCATACCCTCGTACGGAGTACCCTCGACAAGGTGATTTGTATTGTCGATATAGGTTTTGAAGTGTTTGCCATAGTGGTAGTCTATGGTCTCTTTGCTCATCGTGGGAGCAAGCGCATCAGCACCGTAAGGCAGTGCCGGCAATGCGAATTTTACAGCAGTTGCATTCATAGTGATTCTCTCTTTTGGTTTTTGATTATTTATATAGATATATCCATTGAGATATGTCGCAAATATCAGCCACAACATATACGGCACAAACAGCCACGCCGCGGCACTACGGCGACCTGCCGTATAGACGATATAGGCAAAGACCGCAACATCGAGTGCGAGGATTACAAGCAGTCCCATAAAGGGGCTGCGCAGAGCAAAGAAACAGACACTCCACAGAAAATTCAGAAGTAGTTGCAGCAGCCACAACCTCAGCACGCTCATATCCCCTTTCGAGAGCATTGTACCCGCCGAAACACCTATTAATATATAGAGGACACCCCACGCAATAGGAAAGACGATAGCGGGCGGCGTAGCGGGTGATTTTACGAGGTAGGGATACCACTCCACAAGAGCCTCGCCCTGAATATAGGAGCCGAGCGCACCCACGGCAAAGGCGAGTAGAACAGGAACAAAGTAGGCAAGAAACTTTTTCATCTTGGTTTGCAATTTTCTGTTTGTAGTTACAAATTGCAAGCCAAAGAGGTTAAAGGGTAGAAGATGGTCGTCTCGTTTTTTTCACAAGCACAAAGCGCGCCCTCATAAAAACAGATAGGACAAGCCTTGCGACTTGTCCTATCTATTATCGGTTGCTAAAAGATTACTCCGCAGCAACAACCGAGAGAGTGATCTCACCCTTAACCTCGCGATGGAGTTTAACGGCTGCCTTGTACTCACCTACGGTGTTGATAGCCTCAACGGTAATGTTCTTCTTCTCAACCTCTACGCCCTTCTCTGCGAGAGCAGCAGCGATGTCAGCCGAAGTGATTGTACCGAAGATGCGTCCCTCCTCTGCCTTAACAGCAAACGAGAGTGGGAGGTTGGCGATCTTCTCGGCAAGAGCCTGTGCGTCAGCCAAGATCTTTGCATCCTTGTGAGCGCGCTGCTTCAAATTCTCTGCCAATACCTTCTTTGCAGAAGCGGTAGCAGCCTTTGCGAAACCCTGTGGAATGAGGTAGTTGTTCGCATAACCCGGCTTTACAACAACGATGTCGTTAGCGTATCCGAGGTTCTCTACATCCTTAATCAAAATAATCTCCATAGTGTTTCTCCTCCTTATTTCATACAATCGGTTACGAATGGCAAAATTGCGAGGTGACGAGCACGCTTAACAGCCTGTGCCACCTTCTTCTGGAACTTCTGCGAAGTACCAGTCAAACGGCGAGGGAGAATTTTACCCTGCTCATTGAGGAACTTCTTCAAAAATTCGCCATCTTTGTAATCTACATACTTGATGCCGAGTTTCTTGAAACGGCAATACTTCTTCTTCTTAACATCAACCGACACTGGGTTGAGGTAGCGCAACTCGCCACCCTGATTCATCTCTGCCATAGTTTACTCCTCCTTGTTTTTGTTAGCAAGCTTGGCACGACGCTTCTCAGAGTACTCTACTGCGTACTTGTCCTGCTTGAAAGTTAAGAAACGGATAACTCGCTCATCACGGCGATACTGTGT
>JAZRJD010000002.1:0-32497 GCA_045645625.1 Alistipes sp. | reverse complement strand
TTCTTATGTGCCTTGTATTTGTCTCCTTAAAGTACCGATTTACAGATTGATTGGTTTGCTGCGGACTCGCTGCATTGCTTTGCACAAAAATAGCTCTATTATAGCACTTGTTTACATCTCGGTAGGGTAAAACGATTTTCTAATCGATATTACTGCCTTGCAACTGCTGTCGATTTGCGAGTGCTATGATTGGCTCTTTTTGAGCCACTTTTCGGTGAGCCACTTGCGTACTGGGATGTCGTACAATCGCAAGATTGCGTATGCCGTACCAACAGAGAGCGCGAAGGCTCCGATGCCGGTCATTATGTGCAGATATGTAGGTGCATCAGGGTGTGACCATGCCCACGCCATATGTACATATAGAATAGGGTAGTGGGTGAGGTAGAGTGGATATGACAACTCGCCAAGTAGGGTGCAAATCTTGCCGCCACGTTTGCTTTTGATGGTGCTTCCTGCGCCCATCAATACGATGATAGGGAAGATTACAACTATTGCAACGATGTTATATACTCCATTCCAGATAGATGGAGCCGAGCCGATATAAGGTATCGACAATACGGTAATTATAATCAATGAACACCACAAGAAACTGAGCTTAATATTGATAAATTTACCAATGCGCGAGAGTAACAATCCTGTGAGGAATGGGCATAATAGTCGTGTCAAACCTACATAAATCTGCTCTGCGGTGAGGCTCCAACCTCCAATCACGGTGTATTGGTGTGTTGCGCGTCGATTGGTGATAAGTCCAAAGAGGTCGAGATCGAGGCTGATGTCGAAGGTGCAGACTGCAGCCGCGATAACGATAAGAACCAATCCCCACTTAGGTAAGAAACGGAACACGAGAGCGTACAATATATTCGCAAGATACTCCCACGTGAGAGTCCAGTTTGGGCCATTAAACGAGTTCATTTCGCCCCAGCCGCGAATATCCAATCCCTTGCCACAAGGAATCATCAGTATACCCATAACTATGCAGAGAGCTACTTTCCAACCCTCTACGGTGCCAATCATAGGAAATCCCTCGCACTGACCGAAGCCATAGAGCAATGCACCAAACACCGTTCCCATTACTACCATTGGTTGCAAGCGTACCAAGCGACGCTTGAAGAAGTCCCACAACGACATCTTGTCCCAGCGGTCGTCGTAGGCATAGCCGACAACAAATCCCGAGAGAATGAAGAAGAAGTCAACAGCGAGGTAGCCGTGGTTTATGAGTTGAGTTGCAGGCGATGAGGAGTAGGTCTCTCCAAAGTGAAAAAAGACGACCATCAATGCTGCGACACCGCGCAGACCATCTAGAATTTCGTATCTCGGTTTCGAGTCAAGAATGGTGTTTTGTGTCATAGTTTTTAGTTGTTTCTATAGTACAAATATAGAAATTTTTCCAATACAACCGCATATATCCACATCGTCCATTGCGCGTTTTTTCTCTTTTTGCGTTTTCGCTTTTCTTTTTTTACTATCTTTGCACCGTGAAACAGTTGATACAACATAGAAGATATCTGTCCTATCTGCTTGCTGCGCTGATGATTACAGCATTTTCGAGCAGGTTGTATCTTACTCACGACAGAGGCTACTACGAGGACTATCTGCGTACTGAGCACCCCTCGCACGAAAGTGGCGCGTGGGTGTCGTGTAACTGTCCAATCTGTCATGCCGAAGACTATCTCGCCGTAGAAGCGGAGTATTTCGAATACAACCCCGTAATAACAACTTTGGAGTGCGACTTTGGAGTTATCCCAACCGCACAAGCCAATCGTATAGTCGTTACATCCTCGCTTCGTGGACCTCCCTATTTATCGTAAAACATAAATTTCAGATTGTGTACAGGCGGAATTGTGCATAGTCATATATTGTTTAACGATAAATATGAAACCCAAAATGAGAAAATTTTTCACAATGGTTGTTGTTGCGCTTGCTATGTGCGCAACAGCAACAGCACAACATCACGGAGAGTTCGGACACCAAGGACATCACGGACACCAAGGACATCAAGGACATCACGGACACAAAATTCACCACGATAACGGCCACAGCCACTCGGCTGCCGAGCAGTGCGAGGCGACAATTCACGGACATATCACCGACTCCCGCACAAAGGAGCATATACCATATATCACTGTAACCATTGACGGCACAACCGTAGGTACTACAACCGACGCTACGGGACACTACACCCTCTACCACGCCCCTGTCGGCAAGTTGAAGGTTACCGTTTCGGCTATCGGCTACGCCAGCAAGACCAAAGAGGTCGATGTTGAGTGTGGCTCGGACCTTCTGCTCAACTTCGAGACTACCGAGGAGCAGATTTCGGTTGATGCGATTGTCGTTTCGGCAAACCGCAACGCCACAAAGCGTAGCGAGGCACCTACACTCGTAAACATTGTAGATTCCGACCTCTTGAATAAGGTTTCGGCTCCAACTTTGGCTGAGGGCCTGTCGTTCCAACCGGGTGTGCGAGTTGAGAACTCGTGCCAGAACTGTGGTTTTGCACAGGTACGCATCAATGGTTTGAGCGGTCAGTACTCGCAGATTTTGATAAACTCTCGCCCCGTATTTTCGGCTTTGGCAGGCGTTTATGGCTTGGAGCACATTCCTGCAAATATGGTAGAGCGCATCGAGGTTGTGCGTGGCGGAGGCTCGGCACTCTTCGGCTCGTCGGCTATCGGTGGAACAATCAATATCATCACCAAAGAGCCTTTGCGCAACTCTGGCGAGTTGGCACACTCTCTCACCTCGATTGGTATAACGGGTGCGCTCGACAACAACACAACCCTCAACGCCTCGCTCGTAACCGACGACCGCAAAGCGGGACTTACAATCTATGGTCAGAATCGTATGCGTGATGCCTACGATCACGATGGCGATGGCTTTGTGGAGATTCCTGTTATCAAGTCGCAGACTATCGGCACTCAGGCATATATCAAGACCAGCGCATATAGCAAACTGACACTCGACTACCACGCTACAAACGAGTATCGCCGTGGTGGCGATCAACTCGACCTTCCGCCACACCAAGCGTTGATTGCCGAGACTACCGACCACCTTATTAATAGTGGAGGCCTTTCGTTTGATGGCACATCGAAGAACACTCGCCATCGTTACAGCATCTTCGCTTCGGCACAATCGACCAATCGTGAGAGCTACTACGGTGCAGGTCAAGACCCTAATGCCTACGGTCGCACCAAGGGTGTGACAGCCGTGGCAGGTGGTCAGTACCTCTATCGCTTGAAGATTTTTGAGTTGACGGCTGGTGCAGAGTACAACTACGACTACCTCTTTGATAACCCTATCGGATATGTAGCACAGGGCTATACCTCGATGATTACCAAGCAGCACATCCACAATGCGAGCGTATATGCGCAGGGTGAGTTCAAGTTTAACAAGTGGGGCTTCCTCGTTGGTGGTCGTTTGGATAATTGGTACAACGCCACCGCAAAGCGTTTCCTCTGCATCCCTTCGCCACGAGTAACTTTGCGCTACAACCCAACACACAACATCAACCTCCGTGCAACCTACGGTTCGGGATTCCGTGCGCCACAAGCATTTGACGAGGATTTGCATATCCTTATCGTAGGTGGTGAGCGTACCCGTATCCGCTTGGCGGAGGATTTGAAGGAGGAGCGTTCGCACTCGTTCACCCTCTCGGCAGATATGTACAAGAGCTTTGGTCGTGTGCAGACCAACCTCCTCGTTGAGGGCTTCTACACAATGCTCAATGGCGTGTTCGCACTTCGTGAAACAGGCGAGGTTGGCGAGGATGGCGCATCTATCTACGAGCGTTACAACGGCTCGGGAGCGAATGTTATGGGCTTGAATGTCGAGGGTAAGATTGCCTACACCCCTTGGGTAGAGGCTTCGGCAGGTGTAACATTGCAGCGAAGTAAGTACAACGAGGCGGAGTATTGGAGCGACGACGACACTGTTGAGCCTACAACAAATATGTTCCGTTCGCCAAATGTGTATGGCTACTTCACTGTATCGACCCAGCCAATCAAGAACTTCAAGATTGACCTTTCGGGTAACTATATGGGTAGAATGTATGTGGAGCACTTCGCAGGAGGTATGTTGCCTAACGGCACGACACTCGACAAAGACCGCATCGAGCATACCAAGCCATTCTTCGACCTCGGTGTGAAGCTCTCTTACGACTTCAAGATATGGAAGACTATCGGCTTGCAGGTAAATGCCGGTGTTCGCAACATCCTCAACTCCTACCAAAACGATTTCGACCGCTACGAGAATCGTGATTCGGGATATATCTATGGTCCATCGCTTCCGCGTTCGGTATTTGTAGGGGCAAAACTCTCCTTCTAAAAAGCATTTTAAGGGACATTTGCCTCCTTGCCTTCAAAAAAATGAGATGGTCGCATACACTTAGTATGTTCCCATCTCATTTTCTTTGACAGCCTTGTAGCGACCTACCGCTGAAACTTCTCAAACCACTCCCGTGCAACCTCCTTGTCGTTGAAGTGGTGCTTCTCGGTGCCGATAATCTGATAATCCTCGTGTCCCTTGCCGGCGAGCAGGATTATATCCTTCGGCTCCGCCAACATCACCGCAGTCTTTATCGCCTCGCCTCGGTCGGTGATTTTCAGATACCTGTCGCCCGACTCGACCCCCGCCTCCATCTCGCGCAAAATCTCTTCGGGATTCTCGGTGCGAGGGTTGTCCGAGGTGAAAATCGCAATATCCGCCATCTTCGCCGCCATGCCACCCATAACGGGGCGTTTGGTCTTATCTCTGTCGCCACCGCAGCCGCAGACAACAATCAATCGCTGACCGCTTTGGCGCAACTCGTTAATGGTCTTTATGATATTTTCGAGGGCATCGGGCGTATGGGCAAAATCGACCACCGCCGTAGTGCCGTCTTGTGCCACTACCGTCTCGAAACGACCACTCACAGGGCGCAACATACTCAGATGCGCTAACACCTCCTCCTCGTCAAAGCCGAGCAGTCGTGCTGCGCCATATACCGTCAAGAGGTTGTAGGCATTAAAGCGACCGAGGAACTGCACCCACACCTCACGGTTGTCGATACGCAACTCCATACCCTCCGCCATCATCTCGATAACTTTGGCGCGGAAGTCGGCCATCTTCTGCAACGATAGGGTGTGGCGTGAAGCCTTTGTGTTCTGCAACATAACCTCGCCATTTCTATCATCGACATTAACGAGTGCAAACGCACCCTTCGGCAATAAGTCGAAGAATGATTTTTTGGCACGGATATACTCTGCGAAGGTCTTATGATAGTCGAGGTGTTCGTGTGTAATGTTCGTAAACAAACCGCCCACAAAGCGAATGCCGTGAATACGCTGCTGCACAATAGCATGCGAGGAGCACTCCATAAAGCAGTAGTCGCACCCTGCATCGACCATCTCGCGCATCATGGCATTGAGACGAATGGCATCGGGTGTGGTGTGGGTTGAAACAATCTCCTTTGCGCCAACCTTATATACCACGGTCGAGATAAGTCCCGCCTTATAGCCCATTGACTGCATAAGGTCGTAGAGCAGGGTTGCAATGGTGGTCTTGCCATTTGTGCCTGTAACGCCCACAACCTTCAACTCGTGCGAAGGTCTGCCGTAGAAGTTCGAGGCGATAGTACCCATTGCGAGGTTGGTATCTTCGACTACAACAAAGGTGCAATCGGCATCGGCAACCTCCGCTGGGATATGTTGGCATACGACCGCTACGGCTCCACCCTCTATCGCCTTTGCGATGAAGTTGTGACCATCAACCGCCGTACCTGCAACGGCAAAGAAACAACTCCCCGCACCTGTGGTGCGCGAGTCGTAGGTCAAAGCCGAAATCTCTACCTCGTCACTCCCCTTTCGCTCGGTGTATGTGACTCCTCTTAATAGTTCGGATAGTATCATTTCAGTTCAATTCTAATTCGTTTGTTTGTAGCGGTGATAGCCGTATTTGGCGCAATGCTCTGCTTTATAACCCTGCCACAGCCTGCAATCTCAACCGTCAAACCGCTCTTTTCGAGCAGATAGAGGGCATCGTCAAGTCCCATACCCACAACATTTGGCACGCAACCACCCTTGGTGTTGAGGGCAGAGATTTGTAGTTTGCCCTCCTCTCCAACCGAGCCTTTGCCCCAGCCGTGGCGACTCTCGGCGGAGTACTTGTCGCCATACTCATTCGCCACCTTACGCATCTTGTCGATATTGCCACCCTTGACCTTCGTGGCGTGGAAGTTGCCCTCGGTAATCTCCTCGGCATATTGACGGTCGCGATTGTAGAGGAATGTTGCCACCTGCTTCTGTATAGGTCCTGCAAGTCCTGCACCGTAGTAACTCTTGCCACTCTGCTTCTTGGTGAATATCGCAGTCATAATGGTATAGCGAGGGTTGTCGGCAGGGAGATATGTAACCATCGAGCCGTAGTAGTGGTTGTCCTCTTTCTTATACCTTACGCCATTAATCGTGGTATTTACCTGCGCCGTACCCGTCTTTGCACCGGTGCGGAACGAACACCTCTTCTCGCCAAAGTACTCGGCTGCCGTACCTGTGAGCGACACCTCCTCCATAAATAGTCGCAGAGTGTCGAGAGTTGTCTTCGAGCATATCTGCTCCTCGATAACGCGCACAGGTGCCTCGCTTACGACCTTGCCATCGCGCTCGGTGCGCAGAATAAGTCGCGGAGCAACCATACGACCATTATTCGCTACGGCGTTATATATTGCGATGGTGTGCAGAGGGGTAATGTCAAATCCGTAACCATACGCCATATTCACAAGGGCGTTGTAGCGTGAAGGGTGTTTGCTGTCGAGGTGTGGTATAGATTTGCGTCTTGCCCCCATCTCCTCCAATCCCACCGTTTCGTGCAGATGCAACTTACGACAGAAGTCCGAAAACTCGACAGGATTATCCTGAAATTTATTGAATACTGCCCTCGTGAAATAGACATTTGCCGACTCGGCAAAGGCTCGGCGCATATCTATCACACCGTTTGTCTCGCGCGCTATGGGGTGCGAATCCTGAACATCTGCTCCCTTCTTGCCTCCAACTCTTACACGCTGTCCCAACTCGGAGTTGTACTCCTGCGATGTCTTAACTCCATGTTCGAGCAGTGCCATTGTCGATACGAGTTTGAAGGTCGAGCCAGGATTTACGGGTATGCCGATGGCGTAGTTCTGCTCCTCGATACAGGTTGTGTCGTTGCGTTTGAGGTTTGCCATCGCAAGAATATCGCCCGTGGCACACTCCATAACGATGGTTGTACCCCAAATGGCATTCTGTGCAATCAACTGCTCCGCCAGAGCATTGTGCACCACATCCTGTACATCGACATCGAGCGTAGTCACAACATCGTAGCCGTCTTGGGCGGCGATATTCTCCTTGTTCGGCACGGTGGTCTTGTATCCCGGGTGTATAATCTGGCGCAACTCGCTACCTGCATGCCCCGCCAGCGTATCGCGCAGAGCGAACTCCACGCCATAGGCGCGATGGTGCTCCAAGCGACCAATCGTGCGGAGTGCCAAATCCCCCTGCGGATATACTCGGTGGTCGTAATCATCGGTGCTGTATGTAACGCCCAAGCCGTATTGCAGAAGCGGGAAGTTCTTTATATCCTGCCACTCGCTTATATCGACATCGCGGAATATGCGGTATGAGCGGCGTCCCCTTTTCAACTTTGGCACCTGCTTACTCTTCTTCTCCTCTTTTTTCCAGAACTGCCACCACTTTGGCTTGATGGTGGTGGTTGCAGTCTTGTATGATATGAGCCTCTTGTGGTGCCCGATAAGTTCTTTGTAGTAGTCACTTGCACTACGGTCGCCGAAGTATGCGGCGAGGTTGTGCGAGAGTTCGGCGGCCTCTTTGCAGTACCTCTCGAAACCCATCTTTTGGAACTTGTCGCAACCGAAATCTATGCGTACCGTTCGGCGAGTTATCGAGGTTGCCAAGACCTCACCATTGCGCGCATATATCGAGCCGCGATGTGCAGGTATGGTCTCTCGTCTGATGATTGTAGAGTCGCGTACCAGTTCAAAATCGCCCGAAATTTTCTTGTTAAGCATTATACCAAAGATGATATACAACGGAAAGAACAACACCACTGCCGTAAAGGAGAGGTGTAGTATCTTTATGCGCCTTGCAATATCCTTCTTCAACTTGTATCTCTGTTCGTCCATGGTCGCTTGTCTACTTCAAAATTTTGGGTTGGCTGTTCGGGTCGCTAATCTCGATGCCTCGCTCCTTCAATCGGCGAAGAATTGCCGAGTGCGAAGTCTGCTTGTAACGCCTCTCCGAGGCGCGTATTGCTCGCTCTTTGAGTATTGCAACCTCCTTTTCGAGTCGGTTGAGGCGTATGTCGTTGTGCAGCGATGCGAAAATTGTGGCGATGTTTACAAAGAATATCGCACCCAAGATGGTGAGCAGAATATAACCCTTCTTGACCTCCTCTGCCAACAATATATCGCCCGTGACAACTCTGTTTATCCACATCAACCAGCGAGGTCGGCTCTTTCTCTTCTCCAACGCCTCCTGCTCCTCCTCGCGTGCAATATCCTCGGCGATGTCGGCATCGGCAGCACCCGTCTGCACACGGCGTATCTCCGTGCGTACCATACGGCGCAACGCCTCTTGGGCTTCGCGCTTGGCTATCTCCTCCTGTGAGTCGGAGAAGTATTCGCTCTCATCGTACTCTGCCATGATGCTCTCCTATCTACAATTTTATCGCTGCGCGCAACTTCGCCGAACGCGAACGAGGGTTTGCCTCCAACTCCTCGGTCGATGGCACTACGGGTTTGCGCGTTACAATCTCGAATGGGGCAGTAGAGCGACCAAAAAAGTCCTTCTCGACCTTGCCCTCGAAGTTGCCGCTACGCATAAAGTTCTTCACCAATCTGTCTTCCAACGAGTGGTACGAGATAACCACCAAACGACCACCCGGTTTGAGCACCTTCAATGCCTGTTCCAATGCCATCTTCAACGCCTCCATCTCGCCATTTACCTCGATGCGCAACGCCTGAAAGAGTTTGGTCAGAAACTTCGCCTCATCTTTCTTGGGCGTACAAGGGGCAACAGCCTTCACGAGTTGTGCCGTGGTCTTTATCTCCTCGGTGGCTCGTGCGCGCGCTATGCAGGCGGCAATTTTCCAAGTGGTATCCAACTCGCCATACTGCGAGAGTATCGCCGCCAACTCCTCCTCCGAGTAGTTATTTACGATGTCGGCAGCGGTGCGACCGCCACGCTGATTCATTCGCATATCGAGCGGAGCATCGCCACGGAACGAGAAACCTCGCTCCTTGGCATCGAAGTGGTGTGACGAGACACCCAAATCTGCCAATATGCCATCTACCTCGGTTACGCCACGCAGGCGGAGTGCCGAGCGGAGAAAGCGGAAGTTGCTCTCCACGAAGTGGAAATGTTCATCTTCGGGGGCATTTGCCAGCGTATCGCGGTCTTGGTCGAAGGAGTACAGCGCACCACCCTCACCCAAATCTTCGAGTATTCGGCGTGTGTGCCCTCCACCTCCGAAGGTGAGGTCGGCGTATGTTCCGTTGCTCTTGATATCGAGCAGAGCCACAGACTCTTCGAGCAAAACAGGGGTGTGATACGATGACATAGTTTGTGTTGGCAATGTTTTATATTGCCACAAAGTTAGGTAAATAAATGGAAATCTAAAAACTTTTGAAGGGTAGTTTCAACCGATAGTTTTAACTTGTGCCTACTCCCTCTTTTGCAACTCATCGATAGCACGCAATACGGTGCGGTCGATAGGGTAGATAAAGTAGTAGAAGGCGTTATCTTCGAGATCGGAGTTGCGCGAGATGTAGGCGCGCAGTTGTGCCTCCATAATTTCACGCGAACGATTTATCTCCTTCCAGTTAGGCTTTATTCCCTGTCGCTCGGCATAGCGCACAAAGTCGTTGAACATCTCCTTATCGTTGTCGAGCAACCTTCTCAATTCGGCTACGCTCTTTGCCTCCTCCAACGCCTTGCGGTGGCGGTCGGCATACTCGATAGTGTAGCGATAGAGGATATTGCGACCGCTAACCTCCGAGAAGTATTTTGTAACATTCAGGGTGTCGAGAGGTACGAAAATATCGGGCATAATGCCTCCGCCTCCATATACCACTTTGCCCTTTGGCGTGGTGTAGCGCAACGAATCAGCAAAGTGTATGCTGTCTGCCGAGAAGAACTCATTGCGTTTGAAGCGGTCGATAAGGTCGTGTTCGTAGTCTTCGCTCTCGCCTGCGGTGTATGGCTTCTGAATAGAACGCCCCGTAGGGGTGTAGTAGCGTGCTACGGTGAGGCGTAGTGCCGAGCCGTCCTCGAAAGGTGTCTGCGACTGCACCAAACCCTTGCCAAACGAACGGCGACCGATGATGGTGCCGCGGTCGTTATCCTGCAATGCTCCCGCCAAAATCTCACTCGATGAAGCACTCGCCTCGTCAATCAAAACCGCAATTTTGAGGTCTGTCGAGCCGCCGCGACCATCGCTGTATTGGCGTAGTTGCTTGCCGTTGCGGTCCTCGGTATAGACAATGAGTGAGCCTGACGGCAGGAATTCGTTGGCGATAAGTATCGCTTGGTCGAGGAAGCCGCCCGAGTTGCTTCGCAGGTCGAAAATCAGCGACTTCATACCTTGCTTGCGCAGCGATGCCAAAGCCTTCTTAATCTCGGAATAGGAGGTGCGGGCAAACTGCGACAATTTGATAAAACCGATATCCTTGGTGAGCATCAACGATGCCTCGACACTGTGTAGCGGAATGGCATCGCGCGTAACGACAATATCCACCAAGCCCTCGATGTCTTTGCGCTCGATGGAGAGTTTAACCTTTGTGCCACGCGGACCACGCAGACGCTTCATCACCGCTATCTGCGACATCTTCTGACCTGCAATAAGGGTGTCATTGACCTTTATGATGCGATCACCACCCTGCACACCCGCCTTGCGGCTTGGTCCCGAAGGGATAACATTCAATACGATAACCGTGTCGGTAGCCATGTTGAACACCACGCCTATTCCATCGAACTCGCCTTTGAGTGGCTCCTCTGCCTCCTCGAACTGTTGAGGTGGAAGATATACCGAGTGGGGGTCCAACTTGTGGAGAATGGCGGGGATAGCCAACTCCACCAACGAGTCGCGCGAGATGGAATCGACATAGTCGTTCTCTATCATCGAGAGTACGCGTGTGAGTTTGTCGTTGTGTATGGCATTGCCGTTTATGGTGATGCCGTTGAGGTCGTTGCCGTTGAGTTGTATGCGCACCTGATTATGCGCAATCCGTTTACCCGAGTAGACTCCGGCAAACCAACCCACAAGGAGTATTAAAATGAGGACTACGCCTCGGTAAAGGTGCTTCACGGTTTAATTTTGTTTTTTGAACTCCGACTCTTGTTACGGCGCACCTTGATAGGGGTAATAGGGGCGGGCTTTCAGCCCTTAATAGGGGTTATGGGGTGCGCGGTCGCTTTTCTCTCGTCTATATCCTACTTATTTTTGAAGGTATATGCAAGACCTACGCCAAGAACAACCTGTGTCTGCACCTTGTCAATCTGTGCCTTGTTGTAGTAGAGTTGGAAGTAGAACTGTGTCGAGAAGTACTTTGTAGCCTTGATATCGACCGTGTTCTCCCAACGAACGGTCGGAGCGATGCTCTCATATTGTACGCCGTTCTTCTTGCTTAAATTCTGCTGCGACACCTCGTTAATCCAACCATGGAACGAGTAGAGCGTAGTGCGGTAGCGGAATACACCCTTCTTGCCAAAGGTCTTGTCGAAGTCGATCTGTATCGAAGAACCTCCCTCGTAACGCTGTACGCCGTTGGCAAGTGTCAAACCATAGGCATACGGAGTGTTCTTCTGGTCTGGTGTGAGGGTTGCTTTGTCGGTGCCGGCACCGAACTTCTCGGCATAGAAGAAGTCGCGCACCTTTTCGCTTGTTACATAGGTGGCGTTCATAGAGATTGGCGACACATTAATTTTGATAGGGAACTTCTTGCTCGGGCAGACATAGGTAAAACCTGCTGCGAGGGTGAGGTATGCCGGAGCAAAACCCTGACTTGTCAACTTGTCGTCACCATTGAAGCCGTTTGCAAACTGCGAACGCAACGAAGCCGAGCCGCCGACATTCCACGCATTGGAGATTTTGTATGCCGGCGAGGTCTGTACAAACCACTCGTCCTGACTCTTTGTTACATCGCTTGCGCCCTCGCTCTCATCGCGGAAACTATAAGTGTAGCCGAGTTTTCCCGTAACCTTTGTGCCGATGGTAAACTTGCCCTTGGTGTAGTTGTGAGTAAAGAGAATGTTGCCAATGCCTGTCAGCGAGTTGGTGTTACCATTCACCTTGCGCCAGTGGTTGTTGAAGTGCGAGAGTGAGCCGTTGAGTGTGGCGTTGAACTCGATGGTGTTGCGCTCCTTGCGCAGGGCAGCCTTCTCTGCCTTGATTTGAGCCTCACTCTTGAATGCAGGTGTCTCCTTCTCGGTCTTAACCTCGTTGGTAAATGTTACCTGCTCCTGTGGCGTTGCCGACTCTACGGTCGCTTGTGCGTTGGCAAAGCCTGTGCAAATAACCGAAAAACATGCAAAAAGTACATAAAATCTCTTCATAGTGTATTTTTTTATTGTTTGTTGTCGATTTGAACATACAAATATAGAATAAATTTTGTATATTTGTAGAGTGTTTTTTATTAAAAATGAATTAATAAATCTAAAAATATAAAATAGTATGAAGTCTGATATTGAAATTGCACGCTCGGTGAAGTTGAAAGATATCCGCGAAATTGCTGCCGAGGTGGGATTTCCGGAGGAAGAGGTGTTTAACTACGGCAAGCATATTGCGAAAATTCCTTACAAACTCATTGATGATAAGAAGGTGAAAAAAAACCATCTTATCCTCGTTACTGCCATTACGGCAACCAAGGCGGGTGTCGGTAAAACTACCGTAAGTATCGGCTTGGGTATGGGTTTGAACCATATCGGCAAACGAGCTATGATAGCTCTGCGTGAGCCGTCGCTCGGACCTTGCTTTGGTATGAAGGGTGGCGCAACGGGTGGTGGCTATACACAAGTGTTGCCATCGGAGGATATTAACCTCCATTTTACGGGCGACTTCCACGCCGTAACTTCGGCTAATAACCTTATCGCAGCACTGCTCGACAACTACCTCTATCACAACCGCTCAAAGCAGGTGGGCTTGAAGAAGATTACTTGGAAGCGCGTGCTCGATATCAACGACCGCTCGCTGCGTAATATCGTGTCGGGCTTGGGAGGCTCGGTGAATGGTATCCCAACCGAAACGGGCTTCGATATTACTCCTGCATCGGAGATTATGGCAATCTTGTGCCTTTCGCGCAATATCGACGACTTGTATGCTCGCATTGGTCGCATCGTCTTGGGAGTTCGCTACGATGATACTCCATTTACGGTAGAAGATTTGGGTGTAACGGGCGCGATTGTGGCGTTGTTGAAAGATGCTATCAACCCTAACCTTGTGCAGACAACCGAGCATCACCCTGTAATTATTCACGGTGGCCCATTTGCGAATATCGCACACGGTTGTAACTCGGTTATTGCAACCAGAATGGCGATGTCGTGGTCGGACTATACCGTTACCGAGGCTGGCTTCGGTGCCGACCTTGGCGCAGAGAAGTTCTTCGACATCAAGTGCCGTCAGGCAGGTCTTAAACCCGACTTGACCGTTTTGGTCGCTTCGACATTGGCTCTGAAAATGCACGGCGGAGTGCCTGAGGGCGAGATTAAACTACCAAATGCCGAGGGATTGAAGAGGGGCTTTGCTAACCTCGACCGCCATATTGCCAATTTGCAGAAGTTCGGTCAGACCGTATTGGTATGCTTCAATCGCTTTGCAAGCGATACTGACGAGGAGATTGCTCTTGTTATGGAGCATTGTGCCGAGATGGGTGTTCGTTGCGTAATCAACAACGCATATATGGAGGGTAGTGCAGGTGCTGTCGAGTTGGCTGAGGCTGCGGTAGATTTGATTGAAAATCAGCCATCTGCACCACTCACTTACGCTTACGACCTCGAAGATAGCATAAAAGAGAAGATTGAGAAGGTTGCCAAGAAGATCTATGGTGCTGGCTCTGTTGAGTTTAGTTTGAAGGCTCAGAAGGAGATTGCCTTGCTCGAAAAGTGGGGTATGGGCAAACTCCCCGTATGTATTGCCAAGACTCAGTACTCATTCAGTGGCGATGCTAAGTTATACGGTAGCGTCGAGGGCTTTACTCTCAAAATCAAGGATATCGAACTCAATGCAGGTAGCGGCTTTGTCGTAGTCCTTGCCGGTGATATTATGCGTATGCCAGGTTTGAGCAAGACACCACAAGCTGTGAATATACATTTGGCAGCCGACGGCAATGTTGAAGGCTTAGTATAAAATAGAAAAACTATGAAATACTTTGGAGCACATGTCAGTGCATCGGGTGGAGTAGAGAATGCCCCATATAATGCGAAAGCGATAGGTGCAACGGCCTTTGCCCTCTTTACCAAAAATCAGCGTCAGTGGGTTGCTCCCGCACTCACTACCGAGCAGTGCGACCGCTTTAAGGCGGCGTGCGAGGAGTGCGGATATACGGCAAAGCAGATTTTGCCGCACGATTCGTATCTTATCAACCTCGGACACCCCGAGCGTGAGGGGTTGGAGAAGTCGCGTGAGTCATTCTTCGAGGAGATGAAGCGTTGTGAGTTGCTCGGTTTGGATAGGTTGAATTTTCACCCCGGCAGCCACCTTGGCAAAATCACCTCGCTGATGTCGCTCGACCGCATCGCAGAGTCGATAAATATGGCTCTCGACCGCACGCAGGGCGTAACTGCCGTTATCGAGAACACGGCAGGTCAGGGCTCAAATCTCGGTTTTGCATGGGAGCATATAGCATATATTATCGATAAGGTGGAGGATAAGTCGCGCGTGGGATTTTGTATCGACACATGCCACTCCTTTGCTGCGGGTTACGACCTTTCGAGCGTGGAGGCTTGTGAAAAGACCTTCGAGATGGTAGATAGCATCGTGGGGCTGAAATATCTGCGTGGTATGCACCTTAACGATGCCCTGAAACCTCTCGGCTCGCATGTCGATCGCCACGCCTCGTTAGGCGAGGGCTTTATTGGTTGGGGCTGTTTTCGATTTATTGCCCAGTCGCCTATGTTCGAGGATATTCCGCTGATTCTCGAAACCCCGAATGAGGAGATTTGGGCGCAGGAAATAGCGCAACTTAAATGCTTTGCAAACGAATAGACCTAAAACTAAATAATTCTTAATTTTTAATTCTCAATTCTTAATTTAAGTATGGAACTTCCTTTTGCAGAATCTTGGCGAATCAAGATGGTTGAGCCAATCAAAAAGAGTACTCGCGAGGAGCGCGAGCAGTGGATGAAAGAAGCCGATTACAACCTCTTTCAACTCCGTTCGGAGCAGGTTTATATCGACTGTTTGACCGACTCGGGAACGGGTGCTATGAGCGCCCGCCAGTGGGCTGCCGTGATGTTGGGCGATGAGAGCTATGCCGGCTCGTCTTCGTTCTTCCACCTCAAAGAGACAATCAACAAAATCACAGGTTTCGAGTATGTTATCCCTACACATCAGGGTCGTGCTGCCGAGAATGTATTGTTCTCGCACCTTGTAAAGGCAGGCTCGGTTGTTCCGGGTAACTCGCACTTCGACACCACCAAGGGTCATATCGAGAGCCGCAAGGCTACTGCCCTCGACTGCACTATTGACGAGGCGAAGGATACACAGCTCGAAATCCCGTTCAAAGGAAATGTTGATCCTAAGAAGTTGGAGAAGGCATTGGCGGAGCACCACGAGAATGTACCTTTCATTATCGTAACCGTAACCAATAACACCGCAGGTGGTCAGCCTGTATCGATGCAGAACTTGCGCGAGGTGCGTGCTATTGCCGACAAGTATGGCAAGCGCGTAGTTCTCGACTCGGCACGATTTGCGGAGAATGCCTACTTTATCAAGACTCGCGAGGAGGGCTATGCCGACAAGACAATCAAGGAGATTGCTCTCGAAATGTTCTCGCTTGCTGACGGTATGACAATGTCGGCAAAGAAAGACGGTATCGTGAATATGGGCGGTTTTATCGCTACTCGCCACGAGGATTGGTACGAGGGCGCAAAGCGTTTCTGTATTCCATTCGAGGGCTACCTCACATACGGTGGTATGAATGGTCGCGATATGGAGGCTCTTGCCGTAGGTCTTGACGAGAATACCGAGTTCGACAACCTCGAAACCCGTATCCATCAGGTTGAGTTCCTCGCAGGTCTGCTCGACGAGTATGGAATCCCTTATCAGCGTCCTGTTGGTGGTCACGCCCTCTTTGTAGACGCTTCAAAGGTGCTTACAAAGGTGCCAAAGGAGGAGTTCCCTGCACAGACTCTCGCTATCGAGTTGTATCTCGAAGCAGGTGTGCGTGGCTGCGAGATTGGTTATATTCTTGCCGACCGTGACCCTGTAACTCGCGAAAACCGCTTCGGAGGTCTTGACCTTCTTCGTCTTTGCGTTGCACGCCGTGTCTATACCGACAACCACATGAAGGTTATTGCTGCTGCATTGAAGAATGTATTTGACCGCCGTGACGAGATTACTCGCGGTGTCGAGATTGTCTGGGAGGCGGAGTTGATGCGTCACTTTACAGTGAAACTTCGCAAATTGTAAAAAAATTATTTTAAGGGGCATTTGCTTCCTTGTCTTCAAAAAATGAGATGGTTACATACGCTTAGTATGCGCCCATCTCATTTTATTTGACAGCGTTAATCACTCTTTGAGTGCTTTTGTCTGCTCTCGCTCGGCATACTGTGCCAACACCCTCTGCACTCGCTTACTCGCAGCCTTGCAACTGTCTCCTTAAAACCAATTTTTGGGGAAAATCATTCAGAGCGGTGAATTTTGCACTGCTCTTCGGTAAGCGAGCTTCTCACATACGCCCAAGTATGCTGCGGGGCGATTTTCTTGTGTGTGAGCCGCCTGAAACAGGGATTTTGGAGTTATTAAAATTTTTAATTAATTACAAAAAATAACTTTTTGTGGCTATTTGATTATAGTTTTTTAAGAAAAAACGATTTTTAGTAAAAAAACTTTACAAAAAGTTTGGAAATAGAGAAAAAGGCTGTATCTTTGCAGTACAAATGTGGGGTTCTCCCACTTGCTCATTAACCTAACTAACCTAACACCGGTTGTCCGAGAGTTTCCCAGACTCTCGGACAATGTCTTTTTTAGACAAAAGTGTTACCCCTCCCTCTGCTTCGCTCGTCCCGGGCAAACGAAAAAAGGAGTTCTCCGAAGAAAACTCCTTTTGAAGTGCCCAGGACGAGACTCGAACTCACACGGGCTAATGCCCACTACCCCCTCAAAGTAGCGTGTCTACCAATTCCACCACCTGGGCTTTGAGGAGCCGATTTTCTCAAATCAGCGTGGCAAAGGTACGCAAAAAATTGATACCTGCAAACTTTTAACGGAAAAATGTTATCTTTTTTGCTCTTTTTGTTGTTGTAACGAGCAAAATCTACCTTTTGAGCACCACTCTCTCGGCAATGTTGCGAAGATATGCAGCCGTCTCGCGGTCGAGTCGGGCGGGGGTATCTGCCTTGAATGGCTCATGGAAGATTGTCAGATATGTCAATGCGGCGGCAAGGTACGAAGCGGCATACGATGGGTGCGCACCATCTTTGGCGTAGAGGTCGATATCGAGGCGTTCGCGATGTACTATCTCGCATGCAATGCCCCAAGGCGATACCCCTTGCCGAGAATCGCCACTCGGTATGCTTTGCGGTCTGTGCCGATAGCGATAGTGTGATAGCGACAGCCATGGCTGCAAGAACTATCCGTTTTATACGCCTATTTGAATATGTCGTTCAATAATTTCGCCAATCGATAACCCGCCTTGCGCACCTGCTGCTCCATCAATGGTCCATACTGGTTGCGGAACTTGTGGGGGTCTAATACCGCACCATCGCGGTATTGGTGTACGGGACGAGATGCCGTTGCGGAGTCCTTGCCCCAGTCATAGAGGTTACCCTTTGTCATCTCGGCAATCTCCTCTTTCGAGCAGGTGTCGAGAGAGAGTGCGCAGTCGCTATATCCCCAAGGGTGGAGTTGCGCAAAGAGTACTCCGTCCCAAAAAGCGTGGTACTGCACCTTGCGCTTGCCGAACTGAACATCGTAGTAGCCGATGGTTTGGTCCTCTGGGTAGCGGATGTGTGACGGGCAGTGCATATCGCCCAACCAGTGTACAAGCATTGCGATTTTGTGGAGGCGCAACGAGTCGTTCATTGTGCGGTGGTCGGTCTTCAAGTCGGCCGCAAATCGGTCGGCAAGATAGACACAGTTTTTCACAAACTTATCCCCCTTGCGCATGCCCTCGAATACGGTGCAGTCGTCATTTGCCTCGAAGGTGTGCGGATAGGTAACCTTGCGTTTTGCATTCGATGGCTCGAAATCCAGCTCCATAAGCATCTCCGGCTTGTAATCGTCGGCATACGAGGCGTAATAGACAATCGACTTGCCGTCGAGGTACTTGTCCAGCAACATCTTTGTTGTGGAGGTAAGATGATTTTCGGCAATTTTTGCCACGGTAGCATGCGCACGGCGATCCCAGCCGTACGAGGTGCCACACATCATAACTGCAACAATGCAGAGTAGAATTACCTTCTTCATTGTTTAGGCTCTTTTAATCGCTATTTTCAATGGAATTTCGTTTACATCGCTTGCCACCACGAACTCGCCTTGTGGCTCGGCTGCGGTCTTGACATTTACGGCCAAGGTCTGCTGACCGATATATGCGGCGAAGTCGGCCACGGCGGCGTGAACAGCCTCGATATCCTCAATCTCGACCTCAATTTTGTCGGTAACCTCCAAGCCCGACTCCTTGCGGATATTCTGGATGCGGTTTACCAACTCACGAGCAACACCCTCCTTCTGCAACTCCTCGGTGAGGGTAATGTCGAGTGCTACGGTGAGTTTGCCCTCGCTCGTTACCAACCAACCCGGCATATCCTCCGACATAATCTCGAAATCGGCTGGGGTTACGGTAATCTGCTCAGTACCCATATCAAGTACAACCTCGGTTGAAGCCTCAATTTCGGCAATCTTCTCCTGCGAGAATTGCGCCGTCATTGCGGCAATCTGCTTCATATACTTGCCATAGCGAGGTCCCAAGGTCTTGAAGTTAGGCTTGATACGCTTGGTAATAAGTCCTGTGGTTTCGCGGATAAGTTCCATGTCCTTGATGTTTACCTCGTTGAGGATAAGCGACTTAACCGCCGACAAGTGCTCCTCGGTCGTGTCGTCAAGCACAGGGATAAGCACCTTTGCAAGTGGCTGACGCACCTTGATATTTACTTTACGGCGCAAAGCGAGTACCATTGAAGATACCTGCTGTGCCATAGCCATCATATCCTCCAAGCGGCTGTCGATAAGCGACTCGTCGCACTTAGGGAACGATGCGAGGTGAACGGAATCCTCCGTGTGGCGACCACTCAAAGCGTTCAAGTCGCAGAAAATGCGGTCCGAGATAAATGGTGCGAACGGAGCAGCCAACTTCGCAATGGTTTCGAGGCAGGTGTAGAGAGTCTGATAAGCCGAGAGCTTATCCTCGTTCATCTCACCACCCCAGAAACGCTTGCGGTTAAGGCGTACATACCAGTTCGACAAATTCTCGCCCACAAACTCTTGTATAGCGCGTGCCGCAGGTGTTGGGTCGTAGTCCTCCAACGATGTAGTAACATCCTTTACGAGAGTGTTCAGCAACGAGATAATCCAGCGGTCAATCTCCGGACGGCGTTCCATTGGCACCTCTGTCTCCTTGCCCGTGAAGCCGTCAATGTTGGCATAGAGGGCGAAGAACGAATAGGTGTTGTAGAGTGTTCCGAAGAACTTACGGCGTACCTCATCAACACCATCGATATCGAATTTCAAGTTCTCCCAAGGGTCAGAATTGGCAATCATATACCAGCGCGTTGCATCTGCGCCATACTTGTTCAGCACCTCGAATGGATCTACGGCGTTGCCAAGTCGCTTCGACATCTTGTTGCCGTTCTTGTCGAGTACCAAGCCGTTCGAGATGATATTCTTGAACGCTACGCTGTCGAACAACATTGTAGCGATTGCGTGCAAGGTAAAGAACCAACCACGAGTCTGGTCCACACCCTCGGCGATAAAGTCCGCAGGGAACAACTTGTCGAAGCAGTCGGCATTCTCGAATGGATAGTGACGCTGTGCGTACGGCATAGCACCCGAGTCAAACCAAACATCAATAAGGTCGCTCTCGCGGCGCATTGGCTCGCCCTTTGACGACACCAATACGATATTATCTACATAAGGTTTGTGAAGGTCGATATTCTCGGTCGAGTAGTTCTCTGTCGACATATCGCCCACCTTGAAGTTCTTATATGGATTTTCGGTCATAAAGCCCGCAGCGATTGATTTCTCAATCTCCGCCATCAACTCCTCGACCGAGCCGATACACTTCATCTCCGAGTAGTCCTCGGTGGCCCAAATTGGGAGTGGAGTACCCCAGAAGCGCGAACGCGAGAGATTCCAATCCACCAATCCCTCCAACCACTTGCCGAAGCGACCGGAGCCTGTGTATTCAGGTTGCCACTTAATCGTAGCGTTCAACTCCATCATTCGCTCACGGAGTGCCGTAGTGCGGATAAACCACGAGTCGAGAGGGTAGTACAATACAGGTTTATCGGTACGCCAGCAGTGTGGGTAGGAGTGGGTATGCTTCTCAATCTTGAACGCCTTGCTCTCGCCTTTGAGTGCTACGCAGATATCGATATCGAGCGTGGTGTCGCTATCCGCCAACGCAGCATCGTAGGCATTCTTAACATAGCGACCTGCCCACTCCTTGTAGAGTTCAACATTTACATATTTTGCGGTAAACTCCGCATCGAGATCCTCCAAACGGAAGAAACGACCCGAACGGTCCACCATAGGGCAGTTCTTGCCTGCGGTATCGACCATAAAGAGTGGTGCAATGCCCGCAGCACGAGCCACACGGTCGTCATCGGCACCGAAGGTAGGTGCGATATGTACGATACCCGTACCGTCAGAGGTTGTTACATAGTCGCCCACAATTACGCGGAACGCATCGCCCATAGGCTTAACCCACGGAATAAGTTGCTCGTAGCGAATGCCCTCCAACTCTTTGCCTTTGAAGGTCTGCTCCTCAACCTCGAAAGTACCCTCCTGCTTTTTGCCGAAGTATGAGCCTACGAGGTCCTTCGCCATAATGATAGTCTGGCGAGCCTCGGTGTAAGGGTTTTGGCACTTCACGCGAACATACTCAATCGAAGGACCAACGCAGAGCGCGGTATTCGATGGCAAAGTCCAAGGTGTGGTGGTCCAAGCGAGGAAGAACAACTCTCCCTCGGCACCCTCGAAGAGATGCTCACTCTTCTCGTCACGCACGATGCGGAACTGCGCGGTGCAGGTGGTGTCCTTAACATCGCGGTAGCAACCCGGCTGGTTCAACTCGTGAGTCGAAAGTCCTGTACCTGCGGCAGGGGAGTATGGCTGAATGGTGTAACCCTTGTAGAGCAACCCCTTATCGTAGAGTCGCTTCAAGAGGTACCACAAAGTCTCGATATATTTGTTGTCGTATGTGATGTACGGGTCATCGAGGTTTACCCAATAGCCCATCTGACGGGTGAGGTTGCTCCATACATCGGTGTACTTCATCACATCCTCGCGGCAGCGGCGATTGTACTCCTCGACCGTAATCTTCTTGCCGATATCCTCTTTGGTGATGCCGAGTGTCTTCTCAACACCCAACTCCACGGGCAGACCGTGAGTATCCCAGCCCGCCTTACGATTTACGCGATAGCCCTGCTGTGTCTTGTAACGGCAGAAAACATCTTTGATGGTACGCGCCATAACATGGTGAATACCCGGCATACCATTTGCCGAAGGTGGTCCTTCGTAGAAGATAAATGCTGGTGCGCCCTCGCGAGTTTCGATACTCTTGGCAAAGGTATCTTTCTTGTCCCACTCCGCCAAAACTTCGTTGGCAAGAGCCGATAAATCGAGATTTTTATACTCTTTGAACTTCATACGACAAATTGAATTCGGTTATAATCGTGCAAAGATAGGAAAAATAAACGGAAAACTGAAAGCGTAAGGCGGAAAACTGAAAGTTTTCGGTTGAAACTCTGCACGATTGTTGAATTGACTATCAGAAAAAGGTCTATCTATGGTAAAATTGAGGTATATGGTGGCGATTTTTGCTCTATTGCTACCGCTTTCGACTATGGCTTTCGATATTAGAGGTCGGGTAATCTCGACTACCTCGCGACAGGGTATTCCCTACGCTGCCGTTGTTGTCGAGGGGAACTATATGAAGGGCGCGGCAACCGACTCGCTCGGCTACTTCACAATCGAAAATATGGAGGGAGGCGTGGCGCGTTTCGAGGCTTCGAGCGTGGGCTATACCACCGTTGTAACCCCCGAATATATAATCTCGGCGGCAACACCTCTCGTGGAGATTGAATTGGAGGAGAGTTCGACAACCATAGATGCTGTGTCGGTTGCCCCTTCGGTCTATGCACGCGATATCGAGAGTCCCGTGAGCCTTCGTGCCATAGGCATCGGCGAGTTGGAACGCAGTGCCGGAGCAAATCGCGATGTGGCACGAATAGTCCGCACTTTGCCCGGTGTGGCATTCTCGCCGATAGGCTATCGTAACGATTTGATTGTGCGAGGCGGAGGACCTTCGGAGAATACATTTTACATCGATGGTATCGAAATTCCCAACATAAACCACTTCGCCACGCAGGGTGCTTCGGGTGGTCCTGTGAGTATTCTCAATGCCGACCTTATCCGCCAAGTGAAGTTTTACACGGGGGCTTTCCCGGTGGATAAAGGCAATGCGCTGAGTTCGGTTATGGATATATCGCTCCGCGAGGGTAATCCCGACAAGCAACGCTTCAAAGCGACACTCGGAGCCTCGGAGGCGGCATTTAGCGGTAGCGGACACTTCAACTCGAAAGCCACCTACCTCTTTTCGGTGCGACAATCTTACTTGCAGTTGCTGTTCAAACTGCTGGGGTTGCCATTTCTGCCGAACTACATCGATGCGCAGGCAAAAATCCGCATACGCCCATCGGAGCGATACGAGATATCGCTCTTGGGACTTATGGGCGTGGATAGATTGCGACTGAATCTCGATGATGAGGAGGGTGAAAACGAGTATATTTTGAGTTATATTCCCAAAATCGAGCAAGAGACTTTTACTCTTGGAGCAACGCTGAAACACTTTGGCGGAGAGCATATTCAGACCTTCTCGTTGGGGTATAGTTTTCTCGCCAACCGCAATCGAAAATATATCGATAACGACGAGTCGAGCGAGGCGAATCTGCGCCTACGACTGCGCTCTACCGAGGGTAAGGCGACCGCACGCTTTGAAAATCGTTCGCTGCTAGGACGATGGCGACTGCGTGAGGGTGCGGAGTTGTCGTTGCGCCACTTTTTAGTCGCCTCGAAACAGCGACTAACGGCAGGCGAACAACAATTTTTCGACTATAACACTCGCCTTCTTCTTGTCGGCTATGCTGTATTTTTCTCGGCGGACTATCGCTCACACAATGAGCGACTTACTGCATCGCTCGGCGTGCGTGCCGATGGTGCAACCTACTCCTCGCGTATGGCAAAGTTGTGGCAACAACTCTCGCCCCGAGCCTCCATTTCATACTCGCTTGGCAAAGGGTTTTATGTGAGTGGCAGTACGGGCATCTACTACGAGTTGCCACCCCTCACCTCGCTCGGCTATCGTGGAGCAGATGACCAACTCGTCAATAAGAGGTTGGACTATATGCGTGTTTTCTCCTCGGCGGTGGGTGGCGAGTATCGTCTGCGCGATAGGCTGGCAGTGTCGGTCGAGGGATTTTATAAACTCTACTCGCAGGTTCCACTCTCGGTTGCTGACGATGTTCCGCTTACCTGCAAGGGCAATGATTACGGCGTTACGGGCAACGAGGCGTTGGTGTCTACGGCGCAAGGTCGTGCCTACGGCGTGGAGTTGTCGGCACGCTGGCAGATACCGAACAAGGTGAATGTTGTCGGAGCCTTTACCCTCTATTGGAGTGAGTATCGTAGCGACCGCCACGCACCCTATATCCCCTCGGCATGGGATAATCGTTGGGTGGCAAATATCAGCGGAACATACGACCTGCCACGCCGTTGGAGCATCGGTGCAAAGTTGAGCGCCATAGGTGGTGCGCCCTACACCCCTTATGATGAGGAGCAGACCTCGCTAAAAACATATTGGGACGCTACGGGGCGTGCCGCACTCGACTACTCGCGCTACAACGAGGGGCGATTGCGACCATTTGTACAACTCGATATCCGCGTGGATAAGGTGTGGGAGTTTCGTAAGTGGAGTTTGGGGATATATCTCGACCTCGAGAATATCACTTTCAGCGAGATTACCCTGCCCGATGCGCTTTTGAGTACGGGCATAATAGAAAATCCCTCCGCCCCAATCGAGGAGCAGAGGTATCTTCTAAAACGGATAAAACAGCGCAATGGAACGCTTGTGCCAACTTTCGGCATCACAGCCGAGTTCTAACCTCGGCAGGTGGGTTACAACCAACCACCATTGGTAGATATGGCGGAGCGAACAAAGACTACGAACTTCTTGGTAACCTTGGTCGGATAGGGCTTGAACTTGTCGCTCAAAGAGCCGCCACCCACAAGGAGTGTAACCTCGAATGTCGCCGCACCGCACTTCGAGCAGTTGATTTTGAGTTTGCCCGCTTCGAAGTTGCACTTGCTCTCATCAAAGCCGATATTTGCCTTGTCCTCGTCCGATATATTCAGGTTAGAGAATTGGGCAATGCTCGCGCCATCGCCAAAGTATGGAGCAAGGTCAATCTCGCAATCGCTGTTTACCTTGATAGTGGTGAATGGAGTGCCGTCAATCTGTAACAGCAACTTGTAGGCATCGATATATCCTGCTCCAACCTTACCTCTGAAATTCAGATAGTTGAGAATTTTGTCGCTTCGACCATCGAAGTAGGTTATGCTGCCCGTCAGGTGCGACTCGATGTCGTTTGTTGCCGAGAGCAACATCGAGCGGAACTCCTCGGCGGTATAGTGCTTGCCGAGTTGCTTGGCGTATGATAGTCCGAGTGCCGCTACACCCGATACCATCGGACATGCCATAGATGTGCCGTCCATCATCTCGTAGTTCTCGAATCGGCTATCCGTAGCGTGCATCTTTGGCACGGTCGAGAGAATCGAGCCATCGGAGTAGAACATCGCCTCGCCACCCGGTGCAAGAATATCTGTTCCCTCGCCATAGTTGGTGTACCATGTCGGGCGCAATCCCGGGCTGAGTGCCGCCACCGCAACGCAAGGCTCGTATGCCGCAGGGTATCCCGGTCTTCTGGCGCCATCATTGCCCGCAGCAAAGATTGCCAATCCACCCGTCAGCGGACCATTCTCGCTGCCGCCATTTTTGATAAAGTACTTTATGGCTGCTGCCTCTACGCCCGAATCTACTCGCTCGTAGGAACTGTCAGACGATGGTGCATTGGCAATCTCCGAAGATGGCCAACCCCAACTGCACTGTATGATGTGCGCACCACAATCTGCGGCATATTGCATTGCCTGCGCAATATACTCTGAGTCGGTACTGCTACCTCCCGAAATGGTCTGTGCCGATAGGATTCTGACTCCATCGTTATTGCCGCTGCCGCCTGCAATACTGCTCAATCCGATGCCGTTGTTATTCACCGCCGAGATAATACCCGCAACATGGGTACCATGTCCCGAGTCGCCCTCTTTCTGACCATAGTTGTTCTCCCACCAGTTGTTCCACGACAATTTACTGGTTTGACCGTAGAAGTTGTAGCCGTAGATATCGTCAACATAACCGTTGCCGTCATCATCGAACTTCGCTCTTCCGTTCAACTCGGCTTGGTTTACCCACATGTTATCGGTCAAATCCTCGTGCGAGTACATCACACCCTCGTCAAGTACGGCAACGATAATCGAAGGGTCGCCCTTGCACAACTTCCACGCAGAGATAGCGTTGATGTCGGCACTGCTATTTGGGGCAGCAATGCCCTCGGTGTCTCTGTCTGCACTCACCGAGCCGCTGCTGCCGTAGTTCTCCAATCCCCACTGGTAGTAAAAGAGTGGGTCGTTGAATGGGTAGTCGCTGCTTGTTCTTGTCGTCACAGAAGATGCGAGAGCGGCGTTGTTGCTGCTCTTTTTGGTATTCATTGGTCTGACAATGTTGTAGTCGTTACGCGAAAATTGCACTCGCTCCACATCGGCAACCTTTGCCAAAGCCTTGGCAACCATCTCCATGTCGCTATCCTTGTCGAACGAGAGTTTGTACCATAGGTGCAACCCTGCTTCGCGTACCTTCTCCCTATTCTTGTCGGTAGTGACAAATATCGGCTTAACCTCGACTCCGCCCACGCCATCGAGTATGGCATCAACACCGTCAATGCCCGAACGGGTGGCACCGCTACGGGTTACGCCCTCTGCCAAACGACTCTCCGCCGAGTGTTTGAATCGCACCAGAATTTTGCCCTTCACGCAGTTCTCGGGGCTGTTTATAATCTTGTCGACAGGGCTATTGTCGCCGGTCGATACTCTCTGCTCCTCCAAGTCGGCGGTGCAGCCTGCCAACAGCAGTGTGGCAAGGAGTGTATATATTGCTCTTTTCATCTGCTCTTCTCTCTTTTATAACTCTTACAAAGGTTTGATATCCTCGGCGCAGGCGAGGCTTATTGATTGAGGCGAAATAACCTTCGGCATATCGGACGACTCATAGACCGAAATCTCCGAACTCGAAGCGGTACTCTCCAATACGAGTTTGAAGTTGTTGAGGCTGTACTTGTAACTGTTGCTCCAACTCTCGCCATCGCTGTATACTCCCGATATGGTGCCGTTCGCCTCGTCAAGGTTGTAGGTGCCTTCGTATCTCTTGTAACCCATGCCATCGGTGCGCTGCAAAATCACGAAATTGCCGTTGCGGAGGAACTCCATGTAGAGATCTGCAACCGCGCTGGCTCCGCCGAAACTCTCGATGCGCCAACTACCTACTACGGGCGACAGGAGTGTAGAGGATAAACCCTGTACGGTCGAGAGTGCCCCCTGCTTAACCTCGACTCCCTCGGCTATGTAGAGCAACTTTCTGCCGCTCTCCTCGTTGCGCACCACCAACTCCACGCTCTCGTACTCGCCGGCAGGCATGGCAACATAGATGCACCCTGCGAGATTTATAGGTGTGTTATCTCTGCGTTTTACCTCGTACTCGACCTCATCACCGAGACATTTTCCCTGCTTGAAGTTGTACTCGAATGTGCCGTACAATCCGCGCTCCTTGTTCGGAATGGTTACCTCTACAAGCGATGTCGAGACAATGTCGGAGACCTCGAACTTCAACGCTCCGAAGATGCTATTGAATGTGAGTCCGCGACTGCTGCCAACGCCCACTTGTGGGGTAACAACCGCCGAGTTCTCCTCCGCAAAGAATATATTGTTTGGCTCGACCTCGATTACGGTCTCGCCATTGGGCTTGACGGCACTTGCCGCCGAGAGTGGGCGCACTGCATAGTACCCCTTCTCCGTGCCAACCATTCTGCCCTTGAACTTTGCCGTTGCACTGCCCGCACCCGAGGCGATGCTCATTGCTCCGGCGCGCCAATCCTCGCTTCGGAATAGGCATATCTGCTCCTCATTGCCCCAAACGGCAGTTGTGCCATTGGTGCCATCGGTAAATCCATTCGTCTTGCAGGTCAGTGTAATACTCTTCATGGTGTCGATATCCTTGTTGTCGCACGAACACGCCGCCACAAGAGCAACCACACAAACCACTCTACATAGAAATCTGTTCATCATCTGAATCCAATAAATATCACTGCGCAAAGGTACTTATTTTGAATGAATAATCTCTATCAAATGGGTGAAAAATAGATATATTTCAGAAAAATAGTATATTTGTGGCGTATAACCAAACTAAATTGTAAAGCGCAGAATTATTATGAAAAAGGTGATTTTAGGGTTTGTATTTGTATTCGCTCTATTTGTGGAGGCTCTTGCCTGCACCTCGGCAATTGTCGCAGCCCAGCGTTCGAGTGAGGGTGTGCCTCTGTTGTGGAAGCACCGCGACTGGAAATTGGCTAACACTCATGTACAACACATAGAGGGCGGCAAGTATTCATATACCGCTGTGGTGTCGAGCAAAAAGGGCTCAAAGAGTATATATGCAGGAATTAACGAGGCGGGATTTGGCATTATAAATACTGCAACCAAAAATCTGCCAAAGTCGAGCGAGGAGGAGTATAATGCTTGCGGACGCAAGCAGATTAGCACTACTGCGATGTGGCACAGGGCACTGCGCAACTGCGCTACGGTGGAGGCGTTCGAGAAGATTTTGCGCACTACAAAACGCCGCCATAAGTTCAATACAAACATCGCCGTAGCAGATGGTACGGGTGCGGTTGCCTACTTCGAGATTTGGGATTTGGACTACCGCCGTTACGATGTTGCAGAGCGTGCAGAGGGCTTTGATGTACGAGCAAACTTCTCGTTTGCAGGCGATGACGAGAAAAGAGGTGCAAGTACTCGCCGATATGATGTTATCATGCAGGAGATGAGCAAGCACCAAGGGGTATTTGCTCCGCAAGATTTCTTCGGATATTCTCGCTCGTACAACAGTTGCAAGTATGGAGATATTCTTGCCAATAACGATGAATATATCTGCAACAACTACGCAGTGCCTCGCGCAACAACTACGGGTGTGTTTGTCTTGGTGTGCGATGCAAAGTGCCCTCGAATGTTGGTCGAAATCGGACATTCGGTGTCGGGTGTAGCGGTTCCTGTCTATGTTCAGGCGAAGCACAATATCCCGAAGTGCGTGGGCGGTAAAGCGATGGAGCAACTATCCAATGACTTTATTGCGAAGGCGTACATGAAGGTCGGCAAAAAGAGCGTTCTCCAAAAAGAGGTTGTGCGCAAGGTGTTGAAAGTCAAGCAGCCAAAGGTGGAGATGCCGAAGGTGATGCCGACCGATATCGCAGCCTTCAATGCCAAGATAGACAAGGCGTTTGCCAAGCACGAGAAAAAGGTCCGCAAGGTGCTGGCAAAGTTCTAAAAAATAGGCGTGGTCAAGGCGTAACGAATATAGGGGTAATAGGGGTAATAGGGGTTATAGGGTGCGCGGAAACAAATTGAGAATTAAGAATTGTTTTTTCATTCTCCGCTCTCCGCTCTCCGCTCTCAGTTTCTCTCGTCTAACCCTCTATTCGGTCGTTTTTTGTAAATTCTTAATTCTTAATTTTTAATTCTTAATTTTTATTTGTATCTTTGCGCCAATAGGAATAGTGAACTTAAAAGAAAATGCCGAAGTTGTATGGTGAAAAAGCACCAGCGAGAAAGCCTGAATGGCTAAAAATCAGACTCCACAAAAGCGATACTTTTGCGGAGGTTGCTCGTATAGTGCGCGAACACTCTCTCCATACGATTTGCAGCAGCGGACGATGCCCGAATAAGGCGGAATGTTGGAGCAAACGAACTGCTACATTCATGATTTTGGGCGATGTATGTACCAGAGGTTGTCGTTTTTGCGCAACCAAAACAGGCAAACCGTTGCCTCCAAATCCGGTAGAGCCACAAGAGGTGGCGGAGAGTGTTAAACTTATGGGACTTAGGCATGTTGTGGTAACTTCTGTTACTCGCGATGATTTGGCTGATGGCGGTGCGGCGCATTGGGCGCAGACCGTAGAGGCTATCAAAGCAGAGAATCCAAACGCAACAATTGAGCTCCTTATTCCTGACCTCGATGCAGTAGCAGCCTCGTTGGAGGTGGTAATGGCATCGAAGCCCGACATTATCGGGCATAACATCGAGACCGTGGAGCGTCTTACTCCTATCGTTCGCGCAAAGGCGACCTATCGCACATCGCTGGCGGCTTTGCGATATATGAGCGAGAGGGGCGTAACGACCAAAAGCGGATTGATGGTAGGACTTGGCGAGAGCGAAGAGGAGGTTTTGCAAACCTTGCGCGACTTGCGTGATGCAGGCGTGAAGATTGTAACCCTCGGACAGTATCTTCGACCTTCGGAGGAGCAGGTTCCCGTTGCGGAGTATATTACCCCCGAAACATTCGAGCGATACCGACAACTCGCCCTCGACATGGGCTTCGACCACTGCGCAAGTGGACCTTTGGTACGCTCTTCGTACCTCGCTGACGAGGCTCTCTCCTCTATCAAAACGGCACGATAACTGCCACGCAATCTCGATTTGACATAGTTTTTATTCGGAGTTCTGCATCTTGCATTTTGAATTCTGAATTTTGTATTTTTGAGTTTGTATATGCGTGTTGAGTGCAAATGGGTAGGGCGAATGCCTTACAAGGAGTGTTGGGACTACCAGCAACAACTCTTCGATGAACTGCTTGCAAAGCGGGGCAACGGAGATGACTTTGCCGGTACCATAATCTTCGTTGAACACCCGGCGGTATATACACTCGGCAAGAGCGGCAATATGGGTAATATGCTGATTGACGAGGCGCGTTTGAAGGCTCTCGGTGCAGAGTTTTACCACATTGACCGAGGTGGCGATATAACTTTTCATGGTGAGGGACAGGTAGTGTGTTACCCTATCCTCGACCTCGAAAAGTTGGGCATTGGTCTGCGCCGCTATATCGAAATTATGGAGCAGAGCATTATCGAGGCGGTTGCCGAATATGGTATCGAAGGTCGCCGTTTGGAGGGTGCTACGGGAGTTTGGCTCTGCGATGAGGTAGAGAACGCTGTGGGCGAGAAGTTGCAGCGCAACTGGCGAAAAATTTGCGCCATAGGTGTCAAAGCATCGCGTTTTGTTACGATGCACGGCTTGGCGTTGAATGCCGCAACCGACCTCAAATGGTTTACGATGATAAATCCATGCGGATTTATCGATAAGGGTGTAACCTCCATTACGAAAGAACTCGGTCGCGAGGTGTCGTTCGAGGAGGTAAGCAAGGTGTTGTGCGAGAAATTGACAGCTAACTTAAAAGTAGAAAAAAATTGAAAAAATATATAATAATAAAATTTAACGAGTATGCCTATTCAGAAAAGGTGGGTAGTCAAACCACAGGGCAACTCATTGACGGTAGATCATATTGCTACCTCGTTGAGAATCCCTACGGTATTGGCAAACCTGTTGGTACAAAGAGGCATAGACACAGTAGACAAAGCGAAGAAGTTTTTCAATCCTCGACTCGAAGATCTGCACAACCCGTTCCTGATGAAGGATATGGAGCGTGCGGTGGAGCGTTTGGAGGAGGCGGTTGCCAAAAACCAGAAGATTATGGTCTATGGCGACTACGATGTAGATGGCACAACTGCCGTTGCGCTCGTATATAAATTTCTCCGCCACATCGGGCACAACAACCTGATGTTCTACATCCCCGACCGCTATACCGAAGGTTACGGTATTTCGAAGAGGGGTATCGACATTGCCGCAAAGAAGGGTGTGAAACTTATCATCGCCCTCGATTGTGGTATTAAGGCTGTCGAGAAGGTGGACTATGCAACACAGAAAGGGGTGGATTTCATAATCTGCGACCATCATCTTCCGGCGGAGGAGATTCCTCGTGCCGTAGCAGTTCTCGATCCGAAGCGTAACGACTGCAACTATCCTTTCGATGAGTTGTCGGGTTGCGGTGTCGGCTTTAAGTTGGTGCAAGCCTACGCTCAGAAACACAACATTCCATTCAGCGAGATTGAGCAGTTCCTCGACCTCTTGGTCGTAAGTATTGCCTCGGATATCGTTGCGCTGACAGATGAAAATCGCGTATTGGCACACTATGGTCTGAAAATTCTGAACTCTTCGCCATCGGAGGGACTCTCCTCGATAATCCGCATCTGCGGCTTGGAGGAGCAGAATATCACCATTGACGATATCGTCTTTAAGATTGGACCGCGCATCAATGCCGCAGGTCGTATGCGTATGGACGAGTACCCCGAGGACTCGGTACCTTCGGGCGGCTATGCAGCAGTGAAGTTGCTTGTTGAGGGTAACGAGGAGGCTGCGCGTGAGTTCGGCGATGTGATTGACAACTTCAACCAAGACCGCAAGAGCATCGACCGCAGCGTAACGCAGGAGGCACACGACTTTGTGGAGAACAATCCGCAGTTGAAGGCGCAGAAGAGTACCGTTATCTACAACCCGAAGTGGATGAAGGGCATCGTGGGTATCGTGGCATCGCGCCTTATCGAGACCTACTACCGCCCTACGGTGGTGCTGACGATGAGCAACGGATTTGTTACCGGCTCGGCACGCTCAATTCCGGGCTTCGACCTCTATCAGGCAGTGGAGTCGTGCTCCGACCTCTTGGAGAACTTCGGTGGACACATGTACGCCGCAGGCTTGACCATGCGCCCCGAGAATGTCGAGGAGTTCAAACGCCGCTTCAACCAATATGACGAGGAGAATATCGACCCTAAGAGCCTTATTCCGCAGGTTGAGATCGACAGTATGCTCGACTTTGCCGATATCACGACCA
>JAZRJD010000001.1:0-56282 GCA_045645625.1 Alistipes sp. | reverse complement strand
TGCTTGCACACTATGCCGAGCCGCGAGGAAGAAAAGACTGCGAAGCAGGATTAACTGAGAACTGAAAAGGAAACCGCGCACCCTATAACCCCTATTAAGGGCTGAAAGCCCGCCCCCATAACCCCTATCAATCGTTGCGCCTTGACAACGGTCGGAGTACGCAAAACAAAAACAAATAGATATGAAACAGAATTGGAAGCCTTGTACGATAGTAAATCCTGTACCGGCAGTACTGGTTAGTTGTGGCGACAGCCCCGAAAATTACAATATACTCACCGTGGCATGGACGGGTACAATATGCTCCGAGCCGGCGATGGCGTATGTGTCGATACGCCCCGAACGCCACTCCTACGAGATTGTGAAGCGCACGGGCGAGTTTGTCATAAACCTCACGACCGAGGCGTTGGCAGAGGCTACGGATTGGTGCGGAGTGCGCTCGGGGCGTAACTTCGACAAGTTCAAGGAGTGCGGACTCACACCCGAAAAGTCGGCAGTGGTGGCAGCCCCTTCGATTGCCGAGTCGCCAATCTCGATTGAGTGCCGTGTGAAGGAGGTTATAGCACTCGGCTCGCACGATATGTTTATCGGCGAGGTTGTGAATGCTGCGGTCGATGAGCAGTATCTCGATGCAGAGACGGGCAAACTCGATGTCGAAAAGATGCACCTTCTGACATACGCTCACGGCGCATATTTCGCTCTGGGTAAGCAGATTGGCACCTTCGGTTGGACAGTCAAAGGCTCCACCCTCCGCAAGGAGTTGAAACACGGGAAACAGAAAGTAAAGTGATAATGAAGAAGTTAGCGATATTTGATTTAGACGGTACGCTGCTCGATACGATTGGCGACCTCGCCGAGGCGTGCAACCACATGCTCGGACTGCGAGGGCTGGGGGCGCACACCTGCGAGGAGTATCGCAAGATGGTCGGCAATGGCATTTTGCGATTGGTCGAGCGAGCGTTGCCCGAACAACTGCGAACGCCCGAATATGTGGCGGAGGCTCGGTGCGATTTTCTTGCCTACTATATCGACCATATCGACTGCCATACACACCCCTACGATGGTATCCGTGAGGTGTTGTACACTTTGCAAAACGATGGTTGGGTGCTGGCTGTGGCATCGAATAAATTTGATGCAGGAACGAAGAAATTGATTGCAAATATCTTCCCCGAGGTTGATTTTAAGGTGGTATATGGCAATCGTGAGGGTTTTCCGTTGAAGCCCGATGCAGCACTACTCGAACTTATAATGGGGGAGTGCGGTGCTACGCCCGAAACAACGGTTATGATTGGCGATTCGGGAGTGGATATTCAGACTGCAAAAGCGGCAGGAGTTCGCTCGATTGGTTGCTCGTGGGGTTTTCGCCCACGCACAGAGTTGGAAGAGTGTGGCGCCGACTGCATCGCCGACAAACCGATAGAACTACTTAAATTAATTAGTGAGTAGTAATTAGTGAGTAGTTAAAAAATAATTTTCAATTTTCAATTCTCAATTAGAAGATGGTAGCAAGTCCAAAAGACATTAACCCCAACAATGAGCCTACGGTGATATGCCCAGAGTGCGGAGTGCCAATTCCCGTAAGCATGGAGCGATGCCCCTACTGCGGTATTCGTATGCCACGCGGTTGCAAGATGCTGGCTATCCGCGTAGCAGTAGGTATCGTACTGGCAATCATAGCGATAGTGCTGCTTGTGACACTCCTTTAAGGGGTGCTAAAATTTGTGAAATGCCCTCACGAACAACTCGTCCGCCTTATAGCCGCTATTGGTGTAGGGTGGCTCGGAGTTCATGTGGGTATAGAGGGAGTAGCGCATATCTTTATCCTCGGTCGAGGAGTGGTATATCATGATATTGCTCATAGGGACACCGCCCGCCAACTCCATATTCGCGTTGTAACTCTTGCTGAACTTTCGGTTTGAACTGGTGCGTGAGCCACCCATATACATAGTGCCCGCGCTCCAAATCTCGTTTATAGAGGGCAGATACCACCCTTCGCCCCTCTCGCGACACCACTTGAAGGCAGGAAAATCCTCCCACGAGAGGTCGTTCTCGGCGATATATTGCTCTATCGCCCTCATGTTCGCTTCGCCATCGTGCTTGCTGTTTGCCCCCGTTGCCTTTGTCTTTTTGCGAGGTAGTTTGCTCCATGGCAGACACGCCTCCTCCAACGAGATAACCACTCCGTGTTCGCCATTGTCGTATGTCAGGGCTACGATGCCTTTTACTCCATTTTTGTTGTAGATATCTCCTACGGCGTAGAGTTCTTCCGCCTGCTCTACGGTCGGTGCTGGCTCAGGATTTGCGGGTGCTTTGGGTGTCGCTACGGCTCCGTGCCATCTCTCCAACTCCTGCTTTTGTGGTGTTGGCTGCGCCTCTGCCACCTTCTGAGGGGTAGATGGCTCTCGCCCAAAGGTGTCGCGGTCTCCTAACGGGTATTCGATGTAGTCGATATCGGTGATTGGGAGAGTATATACGGGCAGTTCTGTGCCATGGCGCACAAACTGTACCTTTTTCTTGGTTATTTTCAAGACCTTAACACGCATCTGTTCGCCGTTGCGCTTGACGAGCAAATCCTGTGCTACTGCCGAGTTGGCAATCAGCACTGCCGCAACTAAAACCAAAAAACTCCTCATATTGTACTCTATTTACACAAAATGTAACGCAAATATAAGAAAAAATCGTATATTTGCGTGCATTATTAATGGCTGATGTCTGTTAATTCTGCATTTTTAATTTTTTAATTCTTAATTTGCAAAGCATTATGGGACTATTTGATATATTCAAGAAGAAAAAGACGGAGGAGGTCGCGACTGCGGCTCCCGAGGTGGCGCAACAGGCGGAGCAGACCGAACAGGAGGAGTTAAATACGGGCTTGGAAAAGACCAAAGAGGGCTTCTTCTCGAAGTTGCATCGTGCGGTGGCTGGTCGCTCGACCGTAGATGCCGACCTGCTCGATGACTTGGAGGAGGCGTTGATAACCTCCGATGTGGGTGTAGATACCACTGTTAAGATTATCCGCAAAATCGAGGAGCGTGTGGCTCGCGATAAGTATGTAAATAGCGATGAGTTGTACAATATCCTCTACGATGAGATTGCCTCGCTGATGGAGCAGGCAGAGGGTAAGGCGGATACCTTCGGACTCGATGTCAAGGAGGGTACGCCTTATGTGGTTATGGTCGTGGGTGTGAATGGTGCAGGCAAGACCACCACAATCGGAAAGTTGGCAGCGCAACTTGTGCGTGCCGGCAAGAAGGTCTATATCGGTGCGGCGGACACCTTCCGTGCGGCGGCTATCGACCAGCTCGGCGTATGGGCACAGAGGGCAGGTGCTACGATGATTAGACAAGATATGGGCTCGGACCCTGCATCGGTGGCATTCGACACACTGCGTTCGGCGGTGGCAAACAGTGCCGATGTGGTGCTGATTGATACGGCAGGTCGTCTGCACAATAAAATTGGCTTGATGAACGAATTGACCAAGATTAGAAATGTTATGGCAAAGGTTATTCCCGATGCTCCGCATGAGGTTATGCTTGTGCTTGACGGCTCAACGGGACAAAATGCCTTTGAGCAGGCTCGTCAATTTACACAGGCTACGCAGGTTACATCGTTGGCAATCACAAAGTTAGACGGAACGGCAAAGGGTGGTGTTGTGGTTGGTATCAGCGATTCCTTCAAAGTGCCGGTGCGCTATATTGGCATTGGCGAGGGCATCGACCAACTCCGTATCTTCGACCGTCATCAGTTTGTTAAGGCATTGTTTGGCAAAAGATAAATAGGTTACTACTATGAAAAACATTATTGACGCTATTTGTTCCATTGTTAAATCTTCGAATTTTAAGATTCACGATTTTTACAAAGCAAGAAATCGTGCAAATGCAATGGGAGAGGCTCTCGAAAATTATGTAAAGGATATATTTGCCGAGACATTAGATTGCGAAGATGATACTTTGAGGGAGAAGATTTGGTCAGAGGTATTTTCTTATGCTGGAAATCAGAATAATCCGCCAGACATTATGATAAAGGGAAGTGACGCTATCGAAGTAAAAAAGATTGAGTCCTATAATTCTACTCTTGCTCTTAATAGTAGTTACCCCAAAGATAAGTTGTATTCTGACAATCCAATGATAACCGAGGCTTGTAAGGTTTGTGAGGAGTGGTCGGTTAAGGATATGATATATGTAATCGGAGTTGTCGAGCCGTCAACAAATAGTCTCAAAACATTGGCGATGGTTTATGGCATGGATTATTGTGCTGATAGGGCTACATACGAGAAGGTGCAATCGATAATCAAAGAGGGAATAAATTCTATTCCAGATGTTGAATTTGGAGAGACACGCGAGTTGGGTAGAATAAATAGAGTTGATCCACTGGGAATTACCTCTCTACGCGTAAGAGGAATGTGGCAAATTGAAAATCCATTGAAAGTATTCAAGTCTCATTTCCAGAGGGGTGATGATGACTTTGCTCTAATGGTTATAATAAACGATGAAAAGTTTAATCAATTCGAGAATGCTGGTAAACTCTATGAATTGGCTCATAATAACAAGAATTTAACAATCAAGGATATTACAATTAAGAATCCTAACAATACTGTAAAGTTGACATCGGCAAAACTAATAACATTCCGCTACAATGAGAATAATTAGTCTATTTAGTGGGGCAGGAGGGCTTGATTTAGGATTTCATAAGGCAGGTTTCAATACTGTTGCCGCCAATGAAATAGATCCTAAAATAATCCCTACATTTAAGGCGAATTTTCCCGAAGTCAACATGATTGCAGGGGATATTGGCAATGTATTCTCCTCTGAATTTCCAGATGGCGTAGATGGAATAATTGGAGGTCCTCCTTGTCAGTCATGGAGTGAAGCAGGTTCTTTGAAAGGTATAAATGACAAGAGAGGACAGTTGTTTTATGAGTATATCAGAGTGCTGCGCGACAAACAACCTCTGTTTTTTGTGGCTGAAAATGTATCTGGTATGCTGGCTAAAAGGCATGCTCCTGCGGTAAAAAACTTTCTGCAACTCTTTGATGATGCAGGGTACAATGTTTTCATGAAGTTGGTAAATGCCAATGATTATGATGTTGCAGAAGATAGAGATCGAGTATTCTATATTGGATTTCGCAAAGATTTGGGAGTTTCGCAATTCTCATTTCCCGTACCACTTTCGCATAAGCCAACATTAAGGGAGTGTATATGGGATTTGAAAGATTCTGCTATCCCTGCCAAAGATGGAAATTTGACTAATGGTAGTTCATGTGTAGTGCCTAATCACGAATATTTTATTGGATCTTTCTCTCCGATATTTATGTCTAGAAATAGAGTCCGCAGTTGGGACGAGCCAGCATTTACAGTACAAGCAAGCGGAAGACAATGCCAACTACACCCTCAAGCTCCAAAGATGTTAAAAATTGAGGCGGACAAACATATTTTTGCCCCAGGACAGGAACATCTATATCGCCGTATGTCGGTACGCGAGGTTGCAAGAATACAGGGTTTTCCTGACGACTTCCAATTCATATACAACGAAGTTGATTATGGATATAAAATGATAGGTAATGCTGTGCCAGTTAATTTGGCATACCATATTGCATTGCAGATAAAGAGTACATTGAATAACATAGGTTTATATTAGCATACGAATGAAAATCGTAAATATCATAACGCTGGGGTGCGCGAAAAACCGAGTGGATTCGGAGCATATCGCTGCGCAGTTGGCAGAGGCGGGTTACGAGATTCGCTTCGATAGCGACCGCACCGATGCCGAGGTTGTGGTGGTGAATACTTGCGGCTTTATTGGCGATGCCAAGGAGGAGAGTATCGACACTATTCTCGGTTGCGTGGAGGCGAAGCGTGCAGGGTTAATCGAAAAACTCTTCGTTATCGGCTGCCTCTCGGAGCGTTATGCCGATGAACTGCGCACCGAAATTCCCGAAGTCGATGACTACTTCGGCGCACGCGACCTTACGGGCGTTGTGAATGCCCTTGTCGGGGAGTGGCGCAAGGAGGCAGATGCCAAGCGCGAACTCTCCACACCAAAGCACTACGCCTACCTGAAAATCTCCGAGGGTTGTAATTGGCGATGTGGCTACTGCGCTATTCCGCTGATTCGTGGCAAGCATATCTCCGTACCAATGGAGCAACTCTTGGAGGAGGCACAAAACCTTGCAGCCAAAGGCGTTAAGGAGTTGATGGTGGTGGCACAAGATACCACCTACTACGGTATGGACCTCTACGGCAAGCGTTGCTTGGCGGAGTTACTCGAAAGGTTGTGCAAGGTGAAGGGCATTGAGTGGATAAGACTCCACTACGCCTATCCGACCGACTTTCCGCAGGATGTTATCGAGGTTATGGCGCGTGAGCCGAAGATTTGTAAATACCTTGATATTCCATTGCAGCACCTCTCGGACAATCAGTTGGAGTTGATGCATCGCCGCCATACAAAAGCGGAGGCGTTAGACCTTATCGAGCGTCTGCGCAAGGCGATACCCGATATTGCAATTCGTACCACTATGTTGGTAGGCTACCCGAACGAGAGTGCTGCCGACTACGAGGAGTTGTGCGAGGAGGTTAAGCGACTGCGCTTCGACCGCCTTGGCGTATTCCCATACTCGGAGGAGGAGGGGACTTTCTCGGCAACGAAACTCTCGGACAATGTTCCGGAGCGAGTAAAGAACTATCGTGCCGAGCATCTGATGACTATTCAGGCGGATATCTCGCGCGAGAAGAATGAGGAGCGTGTTGGCAGGGTAGAGCGAGTGATTATTGATGGCAAGTCGGGCGACTTCTATATCGGTCGCTCCGAGTACGACTCGCCGGAGGTCGATGAGGAGATTCTGATTACCAGCCATAAACGCCTCATGAAGGGCAAATTCTACAATGTCCGCATCACCGATGCTGATGATTTCGACCTCTATGGCGAGATAGTATAAAAGGGTTGAGAACTGAAAGTTTTTAATTTTACATTCTGCATTTTGAATTTTGAATTTTGAATTTTGAATTTTGAATTTTGAATTTAAGATATGTTATACCATCTATTTGACTACCTAAACAGCGTTATCGACCTGCCGGGCTCAGGCATGATGCGTTATCTCTCATTCCGTTCGGTTATGGCGGTGGTGTCGGCTCTGCTTATCGTGATATACTGCGGTAAGAGTATTATCCGCGCCTTGCAGCGTCACCAGATTGGCGAGGAGATTCGCGACCTCGGCTTGGAGGGGCAACTCGCAAAGAAGGGAACACCTACAATGGGCGGAGTTATCATTCTGCTTGCTATCATTGTTCCGGTGCTGCTCTTTGCGCGATTGGACAATATCTACACTATTTTGCTCCTCGTGGCAACCATATGGTGTGGCGTTATCGGCTTCCTCGATGACTATATCAAGGTTTTCCGCCACAACAAGGAGGGCTTGCAGGGGCGATTCAAAATTGTCGGTCAGGTTGGCTTGGGACTTATCGTGGGAACGGTAATGTGCTTCTCGGAGGATATCGTCATTCGCGAACACACCACCGTACCTGTCGAGCAGAGCATCGTAGACGAAAAGACAGGCGAGACTATTATCACCTCGGCGCAGCAGATTCGTCTCAGCGAAGATGTGATGAAGACCACCAAGACCACAATTCCTTTCCTCAAAGACAATGAACTCGATTATAGTTGGTTTGTTGGCGGAAACGAGATTTTGTCGTGGGTGCTCTATGTCTTGGTTGCGATATTTGTGATTACGGCGGTGTCGAACGGCGCAAACCTTACGGACGGACTCGATGGTCTGCTGACGGGCGTGTCGATACCTATTGTGGGCGTGCTGGCGGTGCTGGCATACCTCTCGGGTAATATCATCTACGCCGACTATCTCAATATCATGTATATTCCGAACAGCGGAGAGATGATGGTCTTCGGTGCGGCGATGTTGGGTGCGCTGATAGGCTTCTTGTGGTACAACTCCTTCCCTGCGCAGATTTTCATGGGCGACACAGGCTCTCTCGCCATAGGTGGTATTATCGCTGTTATGGCTCTCTGCATTCGTAAGGAGTTGCTTTTGCCACTCCTCTGCGGAGTATTCCTCGCAGAGGCGGTATCGGTTATGGTGCAGGTGGGTTACTTCAAATACACCAAGCGCAAGTATGGCGAAGGTCGCCGCTTGTTGCTTATGTCGCCACTCCACCACCACTACCAAAAGCAGGGTATCTTCGAAACGAAGATTATGATACGCTTTATGATTGTGTCGATTATCCTTGCTGCGCTGACACTCGTAACCCTCAAAATCCGATAGGCGATGGCAAAGTTTATAGCAGTTCTCGGTGGCGGTATCAGTGGTTACGGCTCGGCAATACTCGCCAAGAAGCAGGGCTTCGATGTTCTGCTCTCGGATATGGGGCAGATAGCACCCCTCTACCGCGCACGCCTCGATGAGTGGGGAGTGGAGTACGAGGAGGGAGGACACTCGGTGGAGCGTATCCTCACCGCTTCGGAGGTCATCAAGTCGCCGGGTATTCCCGACACGGCACCTATGGTGCGGGCTCTGCACGAAAAGGGTGTGCCCGTAATCTCGGAGATGGAGTTTGCTTGTCGTTATATGGGTAATGCCAAGACCATATGTATTACGGGTAGCAACGGCAAGACAACCACAACCTCGCTGATATATAAAATCATGCACGATAGTGGCGCAAATGTGGCACTCGGAGGCAATATCGGCGAGTCGTTTGCCTACTCGGTAGCAACCGGTGAGTACGATTGGTATGTCTTGGAGTTGAGTTCGTTCCAACTCGATGGAATGTACAAGTTTAAGGCGGATATCGGCGTGTTGATGAATATCACCCCCGACCACCTCGACCGCTACGACTACTCGTTCGAGAAGTATGCACAGTCGAAGATGCGCATCACTCAAAACCAAAATTCGCGCGACTACTTTGTCTATTGCGCCGATGACGAGATGATTTTGCGACAACTCGAAGAGCACGATATCAAGGCTCGTGAGTTGCCGTTTATGGCTCACAACGCCATTGCCAGTGGTGCGGGCGATGCCTATCTTGTAGAGGATAACGAGGCGGTGGCAACGGTGGGTAAGCAGAGCCTGAAAATAGATACTTCACGCCTGAAAATCAAGGGGTTGCACAATGCCTACAACGCCATGGCGGCGGTGTTGGCAACACTTGCTGCGGGTGTCAAGCCCGAGCAAATCGAAAAATCGTTGTACGACTTCAATGCTATTGAGCACCGCTTGGAGCCTGTCGGCACGAAGAACGATATTGAGTATATCAACGACTCGAAGGCTACAAATGTCGATTCGGCATGGTATGCCCTCGAAAGTATGACACGCCCAACCGTTTGGATTGCAGGCGGCACGGATAAGGGTGCAAGTTATGCGCCACTCTACGACTTGGCGCAGAAGAAGGTGCATACACTCGTCTGCATGGGAGTCGATAACGAGAAACTCGAAAAATCCTTTGCGGGTATTGTGCCGAACATTATCTCGTGCCACTCGTTCGAGGAGGCGATGCAGGCGGTAGTACGCTCGGCACGCAAGGGCGATGCGGTATTGCTCTCGCCGGCGTGTGCAAGTTTCGACCTCTTCAAGAGTTATATACATCGTGGCAACGAGTTCAAGCGGTGGATAACCGAGAATATACTTAACAAATAAGACGAGAGAACGGCGCAAACAATAATACCGTTGCCATAATAAACAAAAAGCCAATGGCTAAATATATGATTAATCTATGAAGCAGTACGAGGTTGAAAAAATAGATCAGGAGATGGAGCAGGGACAGGAGGTACCATCGATACTCGCCAAGCGGAGATTGCTGTTGGGCGATAGGGTGTTGTGGGTAATCGTGGCGATGTTCTTTGCTATCTCTATGGTTGTGGTCTACTCCGCCTCCTCGCAACTCGGTTTCAGAGATGGCTCGACAACCCTCTATCTGAAAAAGCACCTTATGACTCTCGGCATCTCGGCTACGATTATAGCCGCATGCTACATTATGAGTGCGCGGTGGATGCGCAAACTCACTTGGCTGGCGTATGTGGTGTCGCTTGTGATGACCATAATACCATACTTCCAAGAGCCGATAAACGGTGCGCACCGCTGGCTCGACCTCGGCTTCTTTACATTCCAACCATCGGAGTTGTTGAAGATTGCAACCGTGATGTTGCTTGCTTCGCAACTATCGGCAAAGCACTATATGATAGGCAAGATACATCTGCTGCCTACAACCATCGATGTGCGCAAATGGTTTACTAAACAGCAGTGGGCAGTTGTGCGCAACGAGATTCTGCCCATTATCGCACCGACAGCACTAACCTGTATGGCGATTCTTCCCGATGCTACATCCTCGGCGATACATATCTTTGCAGTCTCGGTGGTGATGTTCATTATAGCGGGTATCCGCGCCAACGAGATAATCAAGTTTGTGGTTGTTGCAGCAGTTTGCGGATTGGCGGTGATATTCACGGTTGGTCGTGGTAACACGGTAATTTCGCGTGTAAAGAGTTGGACGGGCGTAGAGACCAAAATCGAGAAGAAGCCTCAAACGCTTCTTGAACAATATACCGACTCCGAGAAGGCGCGTATGGCGATGTGCAACGGCGGACTGTTTGGTGTGGGGGCAGGTCGCAGCGTTATGCGCCCACGACTTATGCACCCCGAAAGCGACTACCTCTTTGGTTTTATGATTGAGGAGTTCGGGCTACTGCTCTCGTTTGTGATAATGTTGCTCTATCTGTGGATATTCTTCCGCTCCTTGCGCATCTTCGAGCGGTGCGAGTGGCTCTATGCAGGTCTGCTTGCCGTGGGGTTGGCACTGCTGATTACGAGTCAGGCATTTCTGCATATCAGCGTGGCGATAGGTCTCCTTCCCGAAACGGGACAAAACCTGCCATTCCTGACTCAGGGTCGTACGGGTATGTTCTGCGCCTCGATAGCCGTGGGTATCATATTGAGCATCAGCCGACAGGTGGAGCAGGGAACACTTGTGCCACCATCACAACAGGACTCTAATAAGCATATCTAACAGATGGAGGTAAGACTCGATAAATATCTGTGGGCAGTGCGCATCTTCAAGACGCGCAGCGATGCCGCAGATGCCGTACGCAACAATCGCGTACTCGTAAATGATGCCTACGCCAAACCCTCGCGCGAGGTGAAGGTGGGCGATAGAATAAGCGTGAAGCGTACGCTCTTAACCTACTCCTACTTGGTTAAGGATTTGGTTGTAAACCGCCAACCTGCGGCGAAGGTGGCGGAGTACTGCATCGACACCACGCCACAGAGCGAACTCGACAAGTTGAATAAACCGCGCGAGACGATTTTTGTATTTCGCGAACGAGGTACGGGACGCCCTACAAAGAAGGAACGCCGCGAGATAGATGCTCTGATGGATAACTTCTACTACAACGATGATGACGAGGAGTAGCGACTACAACTTGGAGTAGGTCGGCAACTCTCGAACGGTCTGCGCATCGAAGGCGAAGGCTATGAATATCATTATCGAGAAGGCGAGTAACGATGAGCCTCCATAGGATATAAGTGGCAACGGAATACCCATAACGGGTACGATGCCGATGGTCATACCCACATTTATCAGGGTGTGGAAGAGTAGTATCGATGCCACAATATAGCAATAGACACGCCCGAAGGTCTCGCGCTGGTTGTCGCCCATACGCATCAGGCGGAAGATAAATGCCAGCATCAACATCAACACTGCAAATGCTCCCAAGAAACCGAACTCCTCACCTATGGTGCAGAATATAAAGTCGGTATGCTTCTCTGGCACCAAGCCGTAGCGGATATGCGAGCCTTGCAGATAGCCCTTGCCGAAGAATCCGCCCGAGCCGATGGCTATCTTCGACTGGCGAACATTGTAGTTGAGCGAAGCATCATCGGTGATGCCGAGGAAGGTCTTTATTCGGTTTTGCTGGTGTGGCTTCATTACATTGAACATCGCATTCGAGGTCGGCGTAATCATCACCGAGACCACAAAGAGCAGCACCATTATATATATATTACGCAGGCGCGCGCGATAGGCGTAGATGCAGACACCAATCATCGAGAGAAGTGTCGTTGCAAGGAGTATAATATAGTAGTTGACCGTAACGGCAGGTATGGCGTTCAATACAAGGAACAGCACGGTGCTTATGCCAAAGAGCATGGCGAGGTAGATGGTGCTGTGTCGCCAGTTGCGATTGGCAAAGGCTGCCGATATGGTGAATACGAGTATCAACGCCACCAACAGCAACATCGGTGAGTAGAGGAACGAGAGCAGGAAGAGTGCCGCTATAAATATAATAGGTATGCAGAGCCACTTGTTCAGCCCCTCGCGGTAGAGCATAAAGATAAAGGAGCAGAGCACCAAGCCAGAGCCTGTGTCGTTCTGCAAGTAGGTTATCACGAGTGGCACGAACAGCAACATCGCTACGCCCAGCAGGCTCCTGAACGAAGATATTGCGAAGTTGTACTCGCTCATCAGTCGTGCCGTAGCCAAGGCGATGGCAATTTTGGCAAACTCCATGGTTTGAAGGCGTATAGGCCCAAACTCAAACCACGCCTTTGCGCCATTTACCGTGCGACCAAAGAGGAGCGTTGCCAGCAGTGCCAATATCGCCGCAGCATAGAGGAAGTAGGCGATTTTGTGCCACAGACTGCGGTCGAGTAGCAGTATGACAATGCCCACCACAAACGATATGCCGAGCCATACCACCTGCTTTATGTAGTTATGCGAGAAGGCAAAGAAGTTCTCGCTATCTTCAACCCACGAAGCGGAAAAGACGGCAACAACACCCACCAACACAAGTAGCAGGTAGAGTATCAACGCCACATGGTCGATACTGCCAAAGAGTGAATCTTTTTTTCTCTGTCCGTACTCCATACTTACACGCTACTGCTGTTTATACATCGGGTAGGCGATCTTCTTATTCTTGACATACTCCATAAGATATGGTCGCTTTATCGTATCGGTCAGGTACTGCTCCTCGATAAGTGAGGCGATAGGTACCGCCATCTCGGCACCGAAGCCACCATGCTCGACATATACGGCGATGGCAATCTTCGGATTGTTGCGCGGAGCAAACGAGATAAAGGTTGAGTGGTCCTCGCCTCTCGGATTTTGTGCCGTACCGGTCTTTCCGCAGACATCGTAACCTTTGAGGTAGGCTCCCTGACAAGTTCCGTCCTTGTTCACACCTCGCCACATACCCTCGACAATAGCATCGAAGTGCTTGGTATTGACCTTGGTATATTGCTTCTGATAGAAGCGTGTGTCGAGTGAGTCCTGCCCCTCGATTTCGCGCACAATATGCGGAATATAGTAGTAGCCTCTGTTCGCCACTATCGCTGCTAAGTTTGCCATCTGCAATGGCGTACAGCCCAACTCACCCTGACCAATCGACAACGAGAGAATAGTCAGCGCATTCCACGATTTGCGGAAACGCTTGTCGAAGAACTCTCGCGTAGGTACATATCCCGCACCCTCGCCAAGGAAGTCGGAATCGAGTTTGCGACCAAAGCCGAACGATACGACATAGTCGCGCCACGCATCGAAACCATCTTTGGCTATGGCATACTCTCTCTTATTTTCGAGGATATTGCGGAAAACATAGCAGAAGTAGGCGTTGCACGATGTGGCAATGGCGTAGTGCAACCCGAGTGGCGATGGGTGTTCGTGGCAGCCGATATGTTCGCCGCCAAGATGATAACCCTTGTGACACGAGTATTGGTAGTGCGGTCGGAGTACCCCCTCCTGCATACCGATAAGTCCCGTCACGAGTTTGAAGGTCGAGCCCGGCGGATAACGCGACTTTACGGCGCGATTCCACAACGGCATACGGGGATTTTGTATCTCCTTGGCGTAGTTGTTGCCACGCTCACGACCAATCACAAGTTCATCGGGGTTGAATGTCGGCGAGGATACCATTGCCAAAATCTCGCCCGTAGATGGCTCAATGGCGACCACCGCACCCACCTTATCATGCATCAACTCCTCCGCCAATTGCTGTAACTCGGCATCGATGGTGCAGACTATCGACTTGCCTGCCACGGGCTCCTTCAAGACGGTATTTCGCTCGGCTTGTGGCGCATATATATCCTGCAATACCACACCCTTCTCTCCGCGCAACACATCTTCGTAGGCGAGTTCCAAACCCTCCATACCGATATAGTCACCTACGGAGTAGGAGTCATCTTTTTCGATTTTAGCTTTCGTAACCTCATTGATGCTACCCAGCAGATTTCCGCCAATCTTACGCGGATATTGGCGCACGGTGCGCTGCGATGTGTAGAAACCTCCCACATTCATCTCATCAAGCAGTAACTTCTGCTCTACGGTAATAGGGTAGCGCGTCAATCGGCTCTCACGGCGATATGGAGATTGTTTTATCTTCTTGATAAGCACCTCGCGCGACATACCGACCAACTCACTTACGCGCGTGGTGTCAAATCCCGCTTTCGGCATATCCTTGCGCACAATCGAGACATCATAGCAGAGCCTATTCTGTGCCAGCAACTCTCCGTTGCGGTCGTAAATCTCGCCACGCGGCGGATAGAGCACTACATTTCGGAGATAGTCCTTGCCTGCCCAATCCTTGTAGCGGTCATCGACAAGTTGGATATAGCCCAAGCGCAATGCCAGTATTGCGAATATGAGTATTACGATAATGCGAGCCACCAAGGCGCGTGGCGATAATCCCCCCTCTCTCATAGTTGCACTACGCCGACAGGCGTTTCATAAAGAGCATGATGATAATGTAGTCGAGCACCAACGAGCAGAGGGTACTGCACAAGATGCGCAGCAGAAGAGTACCAAAGTTTGCAAACGACAACCACTCCACGACATAGAAGAGTAGGGAGTGGAGTATGATAATCACTATTGTATAGCGATGAAAGCGCATTCCAAGTCGCTTAACCGATGGTACACCCTCCTCCTTCGACATTGAGGAAAGTCCCGTGAGGGCGTACAACAGAGGTCGGCGAAAGAAGGCTATCGGCAGAGTGACGAGCGTATTCAAACCCACCGTACCCATGGTTATATCCATCAGAACACCAAGCAACAGACCTGCACTGAGCATCTTCAACTGCGAGGATTCGATAGGCATCATTACAATCAACACAATATAGACCATAGGGGCTACAAGTGGCGATATCGAGAGGTTGTTCAATACCAACACCTGCACGAAAAGCACCACCAAAGTAAGCATTATGTAACCTCTTGCTCTCATACTCTTTTGCTTTTAGCCATTAGCCATTGACTTTTTCACATTGAGAATTATTTTTCAACTTCTATCTCCTACCTCCTCACTATCTCTTCACGCTCTCTTCGAGTGCGTGAGCCTCGCCTGCACCGGTGTTGCGTACCAATACAACATTGAATAGACGACCCATATCGGCTGCAAGGCGTACCTTACAGTTATACGATGTTCCATTATTTGCCAGCGACATAGACTCGATATTGCCAATCACCGCCTCGCTCGGGAAGTAGTGCGAGAAGCCTGCGGCGCGTACCAAGTCGCCCTCTTTCACCTTGGCATACTTCGACAACTCCACAAAGTCTATAATCTGGGTGTCGCCGCCACTCCACGCCACCGAGCCATGGCTGCCGTCCTCGGCAAGAACACCTCCGATGCGGAAATCGACATTCAGCAGAGTCTTTGCTACGGCGAAATTCTCCGAACAATCAACCACCACACCCACGGCATAGCCCTCGGGTGTCATCACCGCCATATCTGCCGATATGCCATCGCGGAAACCCTTGTTGAGGGTTATGAAGTTGCGACTGCGATTTGTGGTCGAGGATATCACTCGTGCCGAGAGATACTCGTATCGCTGCAATACGCCCTCCACCTGTTGTTGCTCCTCGGGAAGTGCCGCTTCAAGCGCGCGTATGCGATTTTCGAGCGTGGCGATATGCTCGGTCAAACGGATATTCTCCTTGCGTAGTGTAAAATAGTTTGATACCCCTGCAAAAGCCGAATGCACATACCCTACCACCGTATTTGACCAAACAAGCAGGCGTGCCTGCGTGTATGGCGTTGAGTAGGCGTAACAGCGAATGGCGACAATCTCTAAAATCACAAAGACTATCGCCACCGCAGTTTTGCGTATGAAGAATATCAGTTTCTGCATATTAGTTAGCCATTGGCTATTAGCCATTAGCCATTGGCTTTTATCGCATTAGGAATGAGAATCGATTGATATTTTTGAGTGCGATGTTAGTTCCGCGAACAACGGCACGCAGTGGATCCTCGGCGATATGGAACGGAATACCCGTCTTCTTCGCGAGTCGCTTGTCGAGTCCCTTGATAAGAGCACCTCCACCTGCGAGGTAGATGCCGTTGCGAACAACATCGGTGTACAACTCTGCCGGCATCTCCTGCAACACCTTCATAAGTGCAGCATCGAGTTTTGCAAGCGACTTGTCGAGTGCGTATGCAATCTCGTTGTAGGAGAGTGTGATGGTCTGTGGCAGACCTGTGAGCATGCTCGGACCTGTCACTACATAGTCCTCCGGCTCGTCCTCCAATTCCAACACCGCAGCACCGATTTTACACTTTATATCCTCGGCTGTACGCTCACCGATACGCACGCTGTGCTGCTGGCGAACATACTCCATAATATCGTTCGTAAAGACATCTCCTGCAACATCGATAGACTCCGACACTACGATACCGCCCAACGAGATACATGCAATCTCCGAGGTGCCGCCACCTATGTCGATAATCATGTTGCCCTCCGGAGCCTCGACATCGATACCTGCACCGAGTGCTGCCGCCATAGGCTCGAAGATCATCGCCACCTCGCGACCTCCGGCATGCTCTGCCGAGTCACGCACGGCACGAATCTCGACATTGGTCGAGCCCGAAGGGATACAGATAACCATTTTGAGCGATGGCGAGAAGAGCGAACTCTTGGTCTTGATTTTGCGAATCATTCCGCGCAACATCAACTCCGTAGCGTTGAAGTCGGCAATAACGCCACCCTTCAACGGGCGGATAGTCATCAGTGTAGGGTTGGTACGACCGATGAAAGGTTGAGCCTCGCGACCGAGTGCTTTAAGTTGTCCGTTCTGGACATTTACCGCTACGACAGATGGCTCGTCAACAACCACCTCATCGTTGTAAACAATCAGGGTGTTGGCCGTTCCAAGGTCGATAGCCAACTCCTGTGTCAATGAAAAAATTCCCATAATTGTAACTATATTTTTTATCTAAATTTTTCTCCAAAGTACAACTCTCGACAAAGATAGTGAAAAGTTATATAACTTTTCCTAATTTTCCCGAAATTTTTATTACCTTTGACAATGATTTTGGATAAAGTTAAATTTTAACTCGAAAAACAGATAAAAAACAATGGAACTTTTGAAATTGAATACCGCCAAGAGCGGCATCGTATTCTCGGAGGAGTTGAAGCAGTCGGCAATGGCAGCAAACTCGTTGCTCCACTCGGGCAAGGGTGCAGGAAATGACTTCCTCGGCTGGGTAAATCTCCCATCTTCGATTGACAAGGCGCAGATTGACGCCATCAACGCTTGCGCTGCATCGCTGCGCGCGAAGGCAGATGTTGTAATCTGCATCGGTATCGGCGGCTCGTACCTCGGTGCAAAGGCTGTTCTCGATGCCATGAGCAACCCGTTCGAGTTGCTCCACAAGGAGCATAAGAATCCTACCGTTTTGTTCGCAGGTCAGAACATCTCGGAGGACTATATGGCGGAGATGTTGGAGGCTGTGAAAGACCTCTCTATTGCTACAATCGTAATCTCGAAGTCGGGTACTACCACCGAGCCTGCCATCGCCTTCCGTATCATCAAGGAGGAGATCGAGAAGCGTTACGGCAAGGAGGAGGCGAAGTCGCGTATCGTGGCTATCACCGACAAGGCTCGCGGTGCGCTCAAAACACTCGCGACAAACGAGGGCTATGCAACTTTCGTAATTCCTGATAATGTGGGTGGTCGTTTCTCGGTACTTACCCCTGTTGGTCTGCTCCCACTCGCAGTTGGTGGCGTAGATATCGAGGCATTGGTTGCAGGTGCTGCCGCTATGGAGGCTGCTACTGCCGAGGGTGTTGCATTCGAGGACAACCTCGCAGCGCAGTATGCAGCAACCCGCTACGCTCTCTATACCTCGGGCAAGAAGATTGAAATTCTCGGCTCGTACGAGCCTAAGTTGCAGAATATCAACGAGTGGTGGAAGCAACTCTATGGCGAGAGCGAGGGTAAGGACGGCAAGGGCTTGTTCCCTGCAAGTGTAACTCTCACTGCCGACCTTCACTCGATGGGACAGTATATTCAGGAGGGTGAGCGTTCGATATTCGAGACCATTATCTCGGTTGAGAAACCTGCTCACGAGGTTAAGGTTGAGGCTGATGAGGCAAACCTCGATGGTTTGAACTTCCTCGCCGGCAAGCGTCTGCACGAGATTAACAAGATGGCAGAGTTGGGCGTTCAACTCGCGCATATCGATGGTGGTGTGCCAAACCTTCTTATCCAGATACCTACAATCGAGGAGAGTGCTATCGGAGCATTGCTCTATTTCTTCGAGAAGGCGTGCGGTATCAGCGGCTACCTTATCGAGGTTAATCCGTTCAACCAGCCGGGTGTTGAGGCATACAAGAAGAATATGTTTGCACTCTTGGATAAGCCGGGCTACGAGGAGGAGAGTAAGGCTATCAAGGCAAGACTCTAATCCAAGTCGAAAATAGAGAAAGAGCGTGTTCGGAGATTCCAAATACGCTCTTTTTGTTGGTAGTTATGCAACTCTTGCTACTTCGATATCACAAAATATCGCGCACCCTCGTAGGCTATGTATAGACCACAAATAGATGCCTGCGGATACATAGCACCATTCTCGGTTAGTGATATGCCTATATCGTTGATATTCAATAACTCCGCCAAACCGAAAATCTCGCTCTGCTCGGGCAATGAAGGGTAGCCTACCGCAGGTCGGATACCTCGATACGAGGCGGCAAACATCTCGCGTGGGGTAAGGCTCTCGTCTGCGGCATATCCCCACAACTTGCGGCGCACCTTGGCGTGTAGCCACTCACTTGCCGCCTCTGCCAAGCGGTCGGCAAGGCTCTGCATTAGTAGTGCTGCATATCTGTCGCCGCCGCTCTTGCAATGCTCCAACTCCTCGGCAAAGGATCTCGATATGGTAACGGCAAATGCCCCTACATGGTCGCCATACCCCTCGGGAGCAACATAGTCGCAGAGGGATAGGGCATAGCCATCATCGCCCGTTTGGCTCTGACGAGGGGTATGCACAACGCTCCTCTTGGTGACTCCACCACCGCAACAACTGCAACCGCCGCCATGCGAGATAACTATCTCGTTTTCGGTGCCATACGCCTCGAATATACCCACTCGCGCCGACATCGAGTGGCGTTGTGCCAACTCTTCGAGCATCGCCTCGGCATCGTGGCGCAACTCCTCCGCTTCGCGGCTATCGCCCCTTACGCCCCAGAGATTGTTGAAGTGTCGCCAGTTTATGTATGGCAGCAACTCCTCGATAGATATATTTTCGATGCTCTGCACCCCCTTGAACTTCGGCTCAATGAGGTTACAACCTGCCCAATCGACCTTCAAGCGGTTGTCGGCAGTGGCAACGCCCTCCGTGCGGCACTGCTGCTGACGAAGGTAGTCGCGCCGTAACTGCTCCTGCTCGTAGCGCAGGGTGCGCAGCGTTGTGTCGCGTTCTGCACCCAAGAGTTGCATCGCCAACAACGGATTTTGCGCCGCATCACGCACATAGAATACCGGACCATCGTACAGCGGAGCAATCTTCACTGCCGTATGTAGTGCCGAGGTTGTTGCACCTCCGATAAAGAGGGGAACGCTCACCTTCGCCTCGCGCAGGCGGGTGGCAACTCTGCACATCTCCTCCAAGGAAGGGGTTATCAATCCGCTCAATCCGATAAACTGTACATCGTGCGCTATGGCAGCCTCGACAATCTCCTCGGCTCTGATCATAACGCCCAAGTCGATAACCTCGAAGTTGTTGCAACCCAGTACCACGCTGACGATATTTTTGCCGATATCGTGAACATCGCCCTTGACCGTAGCAAGCAGATAGCGTCCATTGCTGCTCTGCGAGGTGAAGTTCTGCGATTCGAGGTGCGGACGAAGAATCTCCACCGCGCGCTTCATTGTACGCGCCGTCTTGACCACCTGCGGCAGGAACATTTTACCCTCGCCAAAGAGGTCTCCGACAAGAGTCATACCCCGCATCAATGCCCCCTCGATTATCGAGGCTGCGGAGTTGCCGAGCGACAGAGCCTCCTCCAAGTCGGAGCGCAGAAACTCCTCGTCACCACACTGCAAAGCGGCAATCAGCCTCTCCTCGACAGGTTTGGTGGTGCGGTCTGCGATATTTGTGGTCGTCTCGCCCTGCACACCATCGTTGAGAAGTGCTGCCGCCATTGCTGTAAGTCGCTCGGAGGCATCATCTCTGCGGCAAAGTATCACATCCTCCAATGCCTCGCGAAGCGGAGCATCGATACTCTCGTACATCACTGCTGACGAAGGATTGACTATCGCCATCGAGAGTCCAGCCTCGACAGCATGATAGAGGAATACGGCGTGCATAGCCTCGCGGAGATAGTTGTTACCACGAAATGCAAACGATAGGTTGCTCACTCCGCCACTAACCTTGGCGTGTGGCAGATTTTGGCGAATCCACCTTGTGGCACGGATAAAGTCGAGAGCATAACTATCGTGCTCCCGTATGCCCGTAGCGATAGTAAGTATATTAGGGTCGAAGATTATATCGTGCGGATTGAAGCCTACGCACTCCGTCAGGAGTCGATATGCCCGTTCACAAATGGCTATGCGGCGTTCGTAGGTTGTAGCCTGCCCCTCCTCATCGAATGCCATAACCACCAATGCCGCCCCAAACTCCTTCACTCGGCGAGCGCGTTGTAAGAATATCTCCTCGCCCTCTTTTAGCGACAACGAGTTCACTATCGCCTTGCCCTGCACGCATTTCAATGCAGCCTCGATGACCTCGAACTGCGAGGAGTCAATCATCCACGGTAGTCGTGCCACCTCGGGGTCGGAACTCATAATGTTGAGGAAGGTGGTCATCTGCGCTACGGTATCGAGCATTGCATCGTCCATGTTTATATCCAGCACCATGGCACCTGCGCGCACCTGTGCACGCGCCACGCCCAAAGCCTCATCGTAGGACTCCTCCTTAATCAGTCGCAAGAACTTGCGGCTGCCGGCAACATTACACCTCTCGCCAACATTCACAAAGGGCATAGTCTCCCCCTCCTGCACCGAGCCGTCAATACCCGCCAGCCAAGCCACCTTGCCCGTGTGCGGTTGATGAACAATCGAGTAGTTCGCAACAGCCTCAGCCACAGCGCGGATATGGTCGGGTGTAGAGCCGCAGCACCCTCCGACAATGTTTACCAATCTCTCCTCCGCAAAGCGGGATATTGCTGCCGCCATATCGCTCGGTGTCTGGTTATAGCGTCCCATCTGGTCGGGCAGACCGGCATTCGGGTAGGCGCACACCCTAAATGGTGATACCTCGGCAAGTTGGCGCAACGATGGCAACATCTGCTCCGCGCCATACGAGCAGTTTATTCCTACGGCAAATAGGTCGTGGTGGCAGACCGATGCAATAAATGCCTCGATGGTCTGTCCCGACAACATTCGTCCCGAACTGTCGGCAATGGTTATCGAGAGTACGATTGGCAACGAATGCCCCACGCTGTCAAAAACTTCGTGCGCCGCCATCAATGCAGCCTTTGCATTCAGCGTGTCGAAAATAGTCTCTATTATCAGTAAATCTACACCACCCTCGACCAGTGCGGCAATCTGTTCGCGATATGCCGAGGAGAGCGTGTCGAAGTCGATAGTTCGCAGTGCAGGATTCTCCACATCGGGCGATATGGTGAGCGAACGCCCCGTTGGACCTATCGAGCCAGCAACAAAGCGCGGCTTGTCGGGCGTAAGGCGGCTCATACGCTCCGCCTCGCTACGCGCAATCGCCACCGCCGAGCGATTTATCTGCGTAACATACTCCGCAGTGCCATACTCCGCCTGCGATACCCGTTGCGCATTGAAAGTGCAGGTCTCGATAATATCGGCACCCGCTTCGAGGTACTCCCTATGGATTGCGGCTATAACATCGGGGCGGGTGATGGCAAGAATATCGTTATTGCCCATCAACGCCCTATCGTGGTCGGCAAACATCTCGCCACGAAAATCGCTCTCGGTGAGATTGTTGCGCTGAATCATTGTACCCATCGCACCGTCAAGTACAACGATGCGTTCGGCAACTATATCGTACAGACTCTTCATTGTTAATAGACCTTGTTAATAGACCTCGCGGGCAATGCGTTCTATACTTGACGAGGCATTCATCGAGTAGAAGTGAATGCTCGGCACATTCGCCGCCTTCAACTCGCGCGCCTGTGCGATGCCCCACTCTACGCCCAACTCCTTCACATCATCGTTCGTGCGACACTTTTGCAGTTCGGAGGATAACTCCATCGGGAGGTCGATATGGAAGGTCTTTGGCAGAAGGCTCTGCTGTTTGAGCGAGGTCAGTGGTTTGATACCCGGAATGATAGGCACATCGATGCCTGCGGCACAACAACGCGCCACAAAGTCGAAGTAGCGGCGATTGTCGAAGAACATCTGCGTAACGACATACTGCGCACCCGCATCGACCTTCGCTTTGAGATGGGAGATATCGGTATCCAGATTCATCGCCTCCTCGTGCTTCTCCGGATAGCCAGCCACGCCATACGAGAATGGGCGAATCGAGCCCCTGTTATCCCTGCCATCGAGCATCTTACCCGAGTTAAACGACTCGACCTGACGGCATAGGTCTATGGTGTGTTCGTACTCCTCGCCGGGGATAATCTCGCTACTGACGGTGCGGTCGCCACGCAACAGCAACAGGTCGGTAATGCCGAGATACTGCAAATCTATCAGTTCGTTCTCAATCTCCGATGGGGTGAAGCCCGTACATATAATATGTGGTACGGTAGGTACATCGTAGCGACTTTTCAGCGCAGCAGCAATGGCGACTGTCCCCGGTCGTTTATGCTCCACGATACGCTGAAATACACCTCCACCTACCTCGACATACTTCACCTCGGAACGATGTGTAGTGATGTTTATGTAGGCAGGAGAGAACTCCATAAGGTTGTCTATCGACTTATAGACCTGCTCGATGCTCATACCGCGCAGTGGGGGGAGCACCTCGATAGAGAATGCTGTGCTAACCCCGCTTTTGAGTAACTCTGCGACACTCATAACTATTGTATATTTTTACCTTGCGCAAAGGTAAGAAAAGAAATTTTTATTCAATAAAAAAGTCCCGATTTCTGAAAAAATCGAGACTTGGAGTGGACCCAGAGGGGCATGATCCCACGACCTTCGGATTATGAGTCCGCTGCTCTAACCAACTGAGCTATGGGTCCTAAACCTAATGTCAAACCATATTACAAACACTACATTGCCGAAAAACTCGGCTTTGCGACCGCAAAGATAGAAATTAAAATGCAAAATGCAAAATGCAGAGTGCAAAATTATTATAAAATCGCGAACTCCGACTCTTGTCAAGGCGCAGCGATTATAGAGGTGATAGGGGTTGCTGGGGTTTACTGGGGTCGCTCCCGTTGGTCGCTTTACTGAGGTGCGCTACCTGCTTTCCCCATTTTCCAGTTCTCTCGTCTCTCGTCTAAATTTATTGCCACGCCAAGTAGCCTAACCACAAGCGCAAGAGACGGCAGCGCATACTCAGATGCAGTTTTGCCGAGAGTATATCCAACAACGACACCGAAGGTATCTTGTCGGCATTTGCGGTGATAGCATCGTAGCACGCCTTGCACCCCAACTCTCTTACAATAACACCCGTACGATAGCAACGCGAGCGTTTCAACTCCTTCTCATAACCCTTGCCCACCAACTCTCCAAGTCGCTTGACAACCACAAGAGATTGGATAAGTTTATCGCCACTTATGGTGTTCGAGCAGCTCGTTTCATTGGTACGATTATACATATATCCATAGAGATTGGAGATAGTTTTAACGCTCTTAGAGTGGTACATTGCCTGTGCCAAAGCCCACCAATCCTCGCCATACACAAGTGATGTGTCGAAGCGAATACCATTCTCCTCAAATATACTGCGGCGATAGAGATTGCCGGAGATACCCTTTACCGTATCGTGTCCTACAACCTGTCGAAAAGCCTCATCTTTGTTTGAAGCGTAGCGCAGCCGTCTGTGATGAATTCGACCATTTGCCAAAATATCGAGTGTTGCGAAGCGGATTATCTCATACTCCTCCATATATGGCAGACAAGTAACGAAGGCATCGTTCGATAGCCAATCGTCTGCATCTACGAATGTCACCCACTCGCCCGTAGCGTTATCCAATCCGCAGTTGCGGGCAGAACTTACGCCACCATTGGGTTTGTCGATAACCCGCACACGGCAATCCTTCGAGGCATACTCGTTGCAGATGTCGAGGCTGTTATCCTTCGAGCCATCATTTACGAGCAGCAACTCCAACCCCTCGACCTGTTGCGCGAGAATACTATCCACGCACTTTGCGAGAAATGGCGCAGCATTGTAGACCGGCACAATTACACTTATCAACGACATAGAGCCTTGTTTAGATAGTTGATACTACGCTTCTGCCACTGCTGCAACGAGGACTCCACCTTTGCCCAATCTATTGGCTCGGCAGGGAAAGAGCCTCGCTCGGCATCTATCACAACGCGGTCGAGCAGTCCGAACTTTCCGAAGAGCGAGATAAAGCGACTCGCCCCGCGCTTACGATTTATTATGGCGGCAAACTCCTTTCGGAATATAATCGAGAATACGCAGCCGTGGAATGAGTCCGTAACTATGCACTCCGCATCGCGGAACATAGCCAGCCACTCCTCGACAGAGAGTTCCACTTGGTCGCCTGCACCATATATGCGGCAAGCCACGCCTCGGCGTGCAGCCTCACGCTCTACGAGTGCAATTTTCTCGGGTGTAGCATCGAGAATGTAGGCGGCAACATATCGCTCCTCACTTCGAGGAACCGAGGTGCATGTCTGCATATAGTCCTCGGCTGCAAGCAGCAGTGTCGGGTCTAACACCTCTATCGCCTCTACGCGGAGGTTGTCACGGCATAGTGTCACGCCCGACTCCTCGCGTACCGATATGGCATCTAACTTTTTGGCATACTTGCGGCACTTGCGCGATTTCAGAGGGCGGTACTCCCAGTTGTCAACACCAAAAGATGCGGCGTAGGCAATCCTCTTCACCCCCATGTTGTCCTTGACAAAGTCGAGGTACATATTTGTCAGCACCTTTCGGTTGTAGCGAGGTCGCCACACCTGATCGCTACCCGATAAAATTGCATCGAACTGATACTCCGACACCAACTTCGGAGAGTAACCATGTACCGCCTTTGTGAGCGATATGTGCTTGTCGGCAAAGGCTGCAAAGTGGGGGTGACGAGTGCGCGAAACACGACTTGTAGGGATTGGTCGTGGGGTGGAGTGAAAGAGGTTGTAGAGATGATTTCTAATCCATATCTTCACAAATCTACCCACCGACATTCTCGGGATATAGTCGATTGTAATAGCCTCGTGTCCCAACTTGGCAAGGGCGCGCTGCATCGCAAAGTTCTGCAACATTCCGCCGTAGTTGTTCAGCAGAGGTTGCGTAACAATTCCTATCTTCATTCTATTTAAGTTTTAAGTGCTGCCTACACAAACGGCAACTTCACAACTTCCGCCTTCAAGAGTCTGTCGCGGATAACCACGCAAACCTGCGTACCCACCTTTGCAAACTCCGTCTTGACATACGCCATACCGATACCCACCTTCAAGCAAGGCGACATCGTACCCGATGTGATGTGACCAATCTCGTTGCCCTCCGCATCGGCAACCTTATACTCGTGGCGTGGAATACCGCGGTCAATCATTTTGAGTCCTACCAACTTACGCTCCACACCATTGGCCTTCTGCTCGGCGAGGAGGTCGCGGTCGATAAAATCTTTACCATCGACAAACTTGGTAATCCAGCCCAAGCCAGCCTCGATAGGCGAGGTTGTATCGTCAATCTCATCGCCATACAGGCAAAATCCCTTCTCCAAGCGGAGAGTGTCGCGTGCGCCAAGTCCGATATTTTTCAGGCCGTACTCCTCGCCAGCCTTCCACAACTCCTCCCAGATATGGTCGGCATCCTCGTTGTGCATATAGATTTCGCAACCGCCAGAGCCGGTGTAGCCGGTCATCGAGAGGATAACCTCGCAACCCGCCAACTGCAACTGACGGAAGGTGTAGTACTCCATATTCTCGACCTCCTCCTCACACATCTTCTGTACGATTTTCATTGCGAGAGGTCCCTGCACAGCCAACTGCGAGATACGGTCGGAGGCGTTCTCCAACTCCACACCCTCGCGCATACCGAACGCCTTTCCCTGCTCCAAGATATGCGCCCAATCCTTATCGATGTTGGCAGCATTCACGCAGATAAGGTACTTCTGCTCCGAGTAGCGGTAGATGATGATGTCATCAACGATTCCGCCCTTGCCGTTTGGCATACACGAGTACTGCGCCTTACCATCGTAGAGTTTTGTAACATCGTTGGTGCCAATCTTCTGCAAGAGGGCTGTGGCATTTTCGCCCTTAACCCAAATCTCGCCCATGTGGCTTACATCGAATACGCCTGCACCATTGCGCACGGTGTGGTGTTCATCGTTAATGCCCGAAAACTCGATAGGCATATTATAACCTGCAAACTCCGCCATCTTGGCACCATTTGCAATGTGATACTTTGTAAAAACAGTTGTTTTCATAGTTTTATGTTGAGGTTTAAGTTATTCCGTTTTTGTCGGTCTGTGCAGTCCAAGTCGTGGGCAGCGGTAAAACTCGCGAGTGCGGTCGAAGAGGTAGCGGTATGTCGTGTGCATCTTATGCTTAGTGGCGCAGACATAACGCTCTATCATTCTATTCATTACAGGGTTAAAGTCGCCAATCCACGCCAACTCAAATGTCTTGTAAGGACAATGTCCTGCGCGAATGTAGTTCTCGAAAACATGCGACATAATTGCACTCTCGATACCCTTACCTTGGTACTCTGGTGTTACGCCGAAGATAATGCCAAATACTCTATCGCACGACTTGCGCACCTTCAAATCCCACAGCAGTCGCAACTGCTGCACCAAGCCAAACTTGCCATTGAACTTGCCGATAACACGGTTAAGGTCAGGTACCATAACGAAAAAACCTATCGGTTCGTCATTGTGATAGGCGAAGTATATAAGATTCCTATCGATAATAGGTCGCAATGTGCGCATCAATTTCTGCGCCTCCTCCTCGGTCATCTGCTTTACGCCCGTAAAGAGCGACCACGCCTTGTTATATATGGTACGCAGTTGCTCGGCTGCCACTTCGAGATTTGCTCCCGTAATATCCTTGATTTGGTATTCGTGGTTTGCGAGTACTCGGTGTGCCTTTTCGAGCGCAATCTCACTCAAAGCGTAGTCAGCAGCACGCCAGATGTATGAGTTTTGATTAAAATAGTTCTGAAATCCGTAGTTCTCGAATAGAGCCTTATAGTAAGGCAGGTGGTATGGGTTGCCATAGAGAGGTTGATACTCGTATCCCTCGACCAACAAGCCCCACCACGAGTCGCGAGAGCCGAAGTTTACAGGTCCGTCCATACCCTCCAAGCCTCGCTCCGCAAGCCAATCGCGTGCCGCATCGAAGAGCAAGTTTGCAACCTCCTGCGAATCTATCGACTCGAAGAAGCCGCAACAACCCATATTGTCGGTAACCTTCGCCTGTTCGCGGTTGTAGAATGCGGCGATACGACCTACCGCCTCGCCCTTCTCGTCAACGGCTATCCAACGAATAGCCTCGCCATTCTCGAAGAGATGGTTGCGCTCGGGGTTAAAGACCTTCTCTATATCGTTATCGAGTGGGCATACCCAATTCGGGCAATCCTTATATATTTTGCGGTCGAGATGTAACCACTCCTTCGCCTCGCAAGGAGTCTTGACCTCTTTAAGTTGATACTTTGCCATCCCCAAATATATATTGAACAATGCAAAATTAAAAAATTTTAGTTACAATTCTGCAAGTATCGAGAATTATTTTCAATAACTCTCGTCTTTAATCTTTTTTTGAAAAAAACTCTCCGCTCTCCGCTCTCCGCTCTCAACTTTTTGTTATATTTGTGGTGGTTTAATTCTTAAATTGCCGAGATTATGGTCGAAAATAAGAGAAAACAGTTGGCAATGGTTGCCGAAGATGAGTGGCTACAACCTGTCGAGGAGGCTGTAAATGAGCGATATGATGCCTACTGTCAGCATCTTGCCGATATCGAGCGCGGAGGCTCGATTGTCGATTACGCAAATGGTTACCGCTACTTTGGTTGGCAGTACGATGAGGATATGTCGGGCTGGTGGTTTCGCGAGTGGCTACCTGCGGCGCACGATGTCTATATCTTCGGCGATTTCAATAATTGGCAGCGCACGCAACTGCGATTGAGCAAAGATGTTCACGGCGTGTGGAGCATCTTCCTGCCCGATGCGATGTACGCCTACCGCCTTACGCACGGCTCGTTGTACAAACTCCATATTCACGGACAAAATGGCTGGCACGACCGTATTTCGGCGTACGCGACACGCCTTGTTCAAGACGACACAACGAAGAACTACTCGGCGCAGTTTTGGATTCCGCAACCGTTCGACTGGGGCGATGATAAACTTGTAGTCGACAAGAACAATCTGCTAATTTACGAAACACATATCGGTATGTCCTCCGAGAAGGAGGGCATAAGCACCTATGCAGAGTTCGAGAAGAGGGTTTTGCCACGAGTGAAAAAGGCGGGATATAACGCCATTCAGGTTATGGCGATTGCCGAACACCCATACTACGGCTCGTTTGGTTACCATGTGGCAAACTTTTTCGCTCCGTCATCGCGCTTCGGTACCCCTGAGGAGTTGAAATCGTTGGTGCGCAAGGCTCACAAGTTGGGCATTGCCGTAATTATGGATATCGTTCACGCTCACTATGTTAAAAACTTCAACGAGGGAATAAACGAACTCGATGGTTCGCCTTACCACTACTCGAAGGAGGGAGGTGCAGGCTATCAGCAGTATTGGGACTCAAAGATTTTCGATTATGGCAAGCGTGAAGTTGAGCATTTCCTACTCTCGAATGTGAAGTATTGGTTAGACGAATTCCACTTTGACGGCTACCGCTTTGATGGTGTAACCTCGATGATATATCACCACCACGGCTACACAGACTTCGATTGTCGTGAGAAGTTTTTTGACGAGGGTGTAAATCGCGATGCCTTGGTCTATCTTTCGTTGGCAAACAAACTCGTTCACGACTTCCGCCCTGAGGCTGTGACCATTGCCGAAGATGTCAGCGGAATGCCGGGAATGTGTCGCACGCTCGAAGATGGCGGCATCGGCTTTGACTTCCGACTCGGAATGGCGATACCCGACTTTTGGATTCGGCTTATCGAGGACGAGCGCGATGAGGATTGGAATGTTGAGGAGATTTGGGGTGTGCTGACCAACCGCCTGCCGAAGGTTAAGACGGTGGCGTATGCCGAGTCGCACGACCAAGCGATGGTGGGCGACAAGACGATAGCCTTCCGCCTGATGGATAAGGAGATGTACTTTGCGATGAACAAGGAGTCCGAGAATTTGACGGTGGAGCGCGGTATGGCACTGCATAAGATGATTCGACTGATGACTATCTCGGTGGGTGGCGATGCCTATCTCAACTTTATGGGTAACGAGTTCGGACACCCCGAGTGGATTGATTTTCCTCGCGAGGGTAACGATTGGAGTTACGCCCATGCACGCCGTCAGTGGTCACTGGCGGATAACGGCTTTTTGCGCTACGGACAACTCGGAATGTTCGATAAAGAGATGTTGAAGGTGGTCAAAAAGTATAAGGTTTTGGCTGACGGCTACCCTTATAAGTGGCACTCCGACCAAGAGAACCAGACCATCGCCTACTCGCACAAGGGGCTCTACTTCGTATTCAATTGGAGTCCTACCAACTCGATACCAGACTATCGTGTCGAGGTGCCGTGGGCAGGAAAATATACGGTGGAACTCTCGACCGATGAGGAGCGTTTCGGAGGCTTCGACCGCCACGCAAAGGGGCAAGAACACTTTACCGAAACGATAGTAGATGAGTGGGATAATCCGCACTACTTTATCAAGATTTACAACACTGCCCGAACAGCAATGGTGCTGAAGTGGCACAAATAGTCGTTTCGCAAATAGGAGTACAAGAAAAATCAAAAAAAATCGTTATCTTTGCGACTAAATAGGATATTGTATTTATATATTTATTAACACAAAAACAGTAAAATTATGTTCAAAGGACACCCAAAAGCCCTTTATGCCCTCGCTCTCGCTAATACAGGTGAGCGTTTCGGCTACTACACAATGTTGGCTGTGTTTGCCCTCTTCCTCCGCGCAAACTTCGGTTTGGACGCAGGTGTAGCAGGTGCAATTTACAGTACTTTCCTCGGATTGGTTTACTTTATGCCACTTCTCGGTGGTATCTTGGCAGATAAGTTCGGCTACGGAAAGATGGTTACACTCGGTATTACCGTGATGTTTGTAGGATACCTGCTCCTCTCGTTACCTCTCGGTGGCGACACCTTGGCAATGGTAGCAATGCTCGGCGCATTGGTATTTATCGCCCTCGGTACAGGTCTCTTCAAAGGTAACTTGCAGGTTATGGTCGGCAACCTCTACGATGAGCCAAAGTATGCCGACAAGCGCGACTCGGCGTTCTCGTTGTTCTACATGGCTATCAACATCGGTGCATTGTTTGCTCCAACCGCAGCCGTTGAGATTAAGAGTTGGGCAGAGAACTCGCTCGGTTTTTCGGGCAACGATGCCTACCACTTCTCGTTTGCAGTGGCTTGTGTGGCGTTGATTGTTTCGATGGCTATCTACTTCGCTTGCCGCAAATGGTACGCACATGTTGAGGGTGGCAAGAAGAGCGATAAGGCTGCCGCTGCAACCGTTACAGAGGAACTCTCGCCAGCAGACACCAAGGCTCGTATTGTGGCTCTCTGCCTCGTATTTGCCGTTGTAATCTTCTTCTGGATGGCGTTCCACCAGAACGGTCTTACACTCACCTACTTCGCCGATGAGTTCACCGTTAAGGAGTCGTTCGGCTTGCAGAGCATGGCGTTTAGCGTTTGGAACTTGGTACTTGTAATCGTTGCAGTTTATGCTGCATTCTCAACCTTCCAGAGCAATAGCGGAAAGGGTAAGGCTGTTTCGTTTGTAGTTCTTGCTGCATCGGTTGGATACCTTATCTACAAGGGTATGAATGTTGGCGATGCTTCGGTTGCTGTTAATGCACCTATCTTCCAGCAGTTTAACCCATTCTATGTTGTGGCACTTACTCCTGTATCGTTGGCTATCTTCGGCGCACTTGCAAAGCGTGGCAAGGAGCCATCGGCACCTCGCAAAATCGCTTACGGTATGCTCGTTGCAGCGGTAGGTTTCGCAGTTATGGCTGTTGGCTCACAGGGACTCCTTACTCCTGATGCACAGAAGGCTGCTGTTGAGGCTGGCGAGGCTGCACCACTTGTATCGGCAAACTGGCTTATTATGACCTACCTCGTGCTTACATTTGCAGAGTTATTGCTCTCTCCAATGGGTATCTCGTTCGTATCAAAGGTTGCACCTCCAAAGTACAAGGGTATGATGATGGGTGGCTGGTTTGTTGCTACCGCTATCGGTAATATGCTCGTATCTGTTGGTGGTTTCCTCTGGGGAGGTTTCTCACTCACCGTTGTTTGGTCGGTATTTATCGTACTTTGCTTACTCTCGGCACTCTTCATGTTTGTTATGATGAAGCGTTTGGAGTCTGCTACTAAATAGCAAAAGCGCATATAACGGGTAATTTCTTCCCCTAAAAACCCTTCCTAAATCCTCACATACGCTTAGTATGCTGCGGTATTAGGAAGGGTTTGTTATTGTTGAAATTCCTCCGCTCTATGCACTTTTCAGGTGGTAGTATACTGCGGTTTTGGGAGAAACTGTTATTATTGACCTCGCCACTATAATCCCTATAACCCTATTGTCCCCATAACCCCTAACTGTAAAGGTAAAAAAGAAGTTGTATAACAACTTCCAACATAAGAAAGAGCCTGTCTATGACTTGTTAGACAGGCTCTCCCAAATGCTAAAATTTTCTTTCTCTACTCGTTCATAATCTTATTCTGGCGGTCGATGCTCTCGACATGCACCGCATCGAGCAGGGTGCGCAGGAACTGTTCGCTCAATCCGAGTCGGTGGCTGCGTACAAGGGCGCGATCGACAATATCCTCCCAACGCTCCTGTTGCAGAATGCGCACATCGTTCTCGCGCTTGATGCGACCAATCTGCTCCGCCACATTCATACGCTCGGCAAGGAGTTGCAGTATCTCGCTGTCGAGGCTGTCAATCTGTTCGCGAAGTCCCATCAGGGCGGTATTGTACGACTCTGACGAGGAGTCTCCTGCACGCCACTTCACGCCATCGAGCAGAGTCGAAAGGGCATCGGGTGTAAGTTGCTGCTTGGCATCGCTCCACGCCTCGGCAGGGTTGATATGGCTCTCAATCATAAAGCCGTCATAGTTGAGGTCTGCCGCCTGCTGTGTTATTTCGGCGATGTATTCGCGGCAACCGCAGATGTGCGAAGGGTCGCAAATCATAGGCAACTCCGGCATACGGCGGCGCATTTCGAGCGCAAGGTGCCACATCGGAGCATTGCGCAACTCGCCTGCACCATAGCCCGAGAAGCCACGGTGAATAAGACCGATATTCTTGATGCCGCACGCTGCAAGTCGCTCTACGGCTCCGCACCACAAATCGACATCTCCATTTACGGGATTCTTCACAAATACCCACTTCTCCGTGTCGCGCAACGCCTCGGCGACCTCCTGCATCGAGAATGGGTTTGCTGCGGTGCGGGCACCTATCCACAACACATCGACGTCGTACTCCAATGCTCTCTCGACATGCTTGGCATTGGCAACCTCGGTGGCGATAGGGAGTCCTGTCAGTTCCCTAGCCTTGGTGAGCCAAGGCAGAGCCTCGACACCTGCGCCCTCGAAAGAGCCGGGTTTGGTGCGGGGCTTCCATACGCCTGCGCGCAAAATATCAACCTTGCCCGTAGCAGCAAGGGCTTGTGCTGTGGCAAGGACCTGCTGCTCACTCTCGGCACTGCATGGTCCTGCAATAATTAGGGGCCGTTTCAAATCCATAGTATCTACTTTTTATCTAAAATTTTTCGTATCGTATTTGCCCGCTCGATAGTCTGTCGTATCTCCTCGCGGTTATCCTTTTCGAGTGCTTTGCGGAAAATTTCGAGTTGGTGGATATACTCGCGCAAAACATCGAGTACATTATATCTATTCTGCATCAGGATAGGTATCCACATCTCCGCCGAGGACTTGGCAAGTCGCACCGTGCTCTCGAAACCTCCGCCCGCAAGCGAATGTTTGCGTAACGCAAGGGCAAACGAGCCTCCAATCAATCCTAAACCTATGATACAGATATTCATAACTCTTATTTTTGGCTATTAGCCATTGCCTTTTTTAGTGAGTAGAGAATAGAAAAATAATTATTAATTTTCAATTCTTAATTCTTAATTCTGCAAAGCACCTTTTGTAACAACTCTTCCGAGGCGCAGAGGCTTATGCGAACATACTGCTCACCCTCGCTGCCGAAGATTCCGCCCGGGGTGAGGAACACATGCTTCTCGTAGAGCAGGCGGTCGCAGAAGTCGTAGCAGTTCTCGCCATTCGGCACCCTGCCCCACAGGAACAACCCTGCCTGATGAGGTCGGCACTCCACACCGAGAGCCTCCATAATCTCCAAACCCTTTGCCTCGCGTGCGCGGTATATCTCGTTCTGCGAGGAGTACCACTCATCGCCCAAGCCGAGAGCCGTAGCCGCTGCAAGTTGCAAAGGTAGGAACATCCCCGAATCCATATTGCTTTTGAAGCGCAAAATTTCATCTATTCGCTTCTTCGCTCCGCCAATCATACCTACGCGCCAACCCGCCATATTGTGACTCTTGCTCAACGAGTTCAACTCGATAGCCACCTCGCGCGCACCCTCAATCGAGAGCAGCGAGATAGGGTTATCGTTGCGGAGGAAGCAGTACGGATTATCATTCACAAGCAGAATATGGTGCTTGCGACACCAATCGACAATCTTCTGCAACGCCTCGCGCGATGCCACGGCACCCGTAGGCATGTGAGGGTAGTTCACAATCATCATCTTCACGCCCTCGGTCGGGAGTGTTTCGAGTTCGGGCATATAGCCATTCTCCTCTCTCAACGAGTAGTTTACCACCTCGCCCTCTGCAAGTCGCACTGCCGAGGAGTAGGTAGGGTAGCCGGGATTAGGCACCAACACCTTGTCGCCCTTCGAGATATAGGTCATCACCGTATGCATCACACCCTCCTTCGAGCCGATAAGTGGCAACACCTCGCTCTCGGGGTCTAACTCCACGCCGAAGCGGGTTTTGTACCACGCCGAGAGTGCGCTGCGCAGTTCTGCTGCACCGCGATAAGATTGGTAGCCATGAGCCATAGGCTTTGCCGACTCCGCAGCCAGCCTCTCCGTCACCGACGGGTGTGGAGGGAGGTCGGGAGAGCCGATACCGAGCGAGAGCACATCAGCCCCTGCGCGGCGCATCTCCTCAATCTCGCGCAACTTACGCGAGAAGTAGTATTCCGTAACCGAGCCTAATCGCTCGGCAAGTTCAAAGTCGTATGCCGTTTTCATAGATCCTTTCCTTTTTGATAAACTCCGTAGATATGCACCTCTACATCGCGTTCACGCAGTCGCTCCACCGCCTTCGAGAAGTCAGCACCCGACTGAAACTCCATATCGGTATGGAACATATAGTGCCAAGGCTCGGTCGGTATAGGGTAGGACTGCAACTTTGTCATATTGAGGTTAAGCCCCTCGAAGTAGCCCAAAGTGTCGTACAACGAGCCTGATGTATTGTTGATTTTGAAGTAGAGTGAAGCCTTGCCACTGCCCTCGCAAGGGGTAGGCTCTTCGTGCGAACGGTCGCAGTAGTCGAGGCGCAGAAAGCGTGTGTAGTTGTCGCGAATGGTGTGAATATCGGGTGCTACGATGTCGAGGTTGAATAATTCGGCTGCCAGCGAACTAGCAATTACAGCCTTTGTGCGTGAGCCACTCGCTTGGAGTTGTGCTGCACTCAACGCCGTATCGGCACTCTCGATAAGTTGCCAGCGGTGTTTGTCGAGGTAATCGGTGCACTGCAACAACGCCATCTGGTGCGACTCCACCTCGCGAATATCCTCCAACTGCACACCACGATTGACCATCAGATTTTGGCGTATGCGTAGGTAAGCCTCGCCTGTAATATGTACATTGCAGTTCTGCAAGAGGTTGTAGTTGGGGAGTATCGAGCCGGCAATAGAGTTCTCGATTGCCATAATACCATAATCGACATCGCGCCTCTCGACTGCTTGTGCCACCTCGCGGAAGGTGTCGCATGCCAAAATCTCGACCTCTGTGCCCTCGATGCCCTCCGCCACAATGTGGTGGAAACTACCTCTATATCCTTGTATTGCAACTTTTTTCATAGTTCTCGGCAACTATCTATTATTATAGATAGCAAATCGTTCAAAAAGTTAATTTTCCGTTATCAATTAAAAAGACCACTCTTTTTTTTGAGCGGTCTAAATCACTATGTTTCACACATAAACATCAACTACCGCTCCTCTCCGTCCGAAAAGAAGTAAAAGTAAAAAAAGTAGTTCGATGAGTGGTTAAACATATCTATTCTCTGTTTTACTAATGCAAATATAGTAAAAATATCTACAATATACACTTCTGTGCAAATTTTTTTGCATCAATACCCATTATCCTATAATAAATATCGTAGGGCGTTTGTTGATATCGGGCAAACCCATCTTGCGCCACTCGGCGATGGTGGAGGTGCGGATATACTCGTTTGCAGAGGTTATATCACAGGCGATGCAGAGGCGTGTCTGCGCACCGCACGAGGCGATAATCTGCTCGGCGAGTTTTACATTTCGGTAGGGTGCTTCGATAAAGAGTTGCGACTGATGCTCATTTGCAGCACGACTCTCCAAACGCTTTATCGCGCGTGTGCGCTCTGGCTCCTTAACGGGCAAATAGCCGTTGAAGGCAAAGGATTGACCGCTCAACCCCGATGCCATCACTGCCATAATAATTGACGAAGGACCCACCAACGGTACTACGCGAATACCTGCGCGGTGGCAAGCCTCGACAACGAGTTGTCCGGGGTCTGCAACGGCAGGAACGCCCGCTTCGGAGATAACACCTGCCGAGCGACCTGCCTTGATTTTGGCAACCATACGCTCCACATCGCGTGGCGAGGTGGTGTGTTCGCTCAACTCGTCAAACTCCAACTCGTCAATACGCCCCGACAGTCCCGCCTTCGACAAGAAGCGGCGTGCCGAGCGTAGATTCTCGACAATAAAGTAGTCAAGCGAGGTTATAACATTGCGATTACCCTCGGGTGTCACATCGTAGGGTAGAGTATCCTCGCTTATCGGACAGGGTATAAGGTATAGAGTGCCGACCATACTACTCATTTATATATATTCGTTTTACGCGCTTTGCCACCGAGGTAAGCACCTCGTAAGGTATCGTACCCAACACCGAAGCCATATCGGCTGCGGTATTTCCGCGCTCGGCGGAGAAAATAGTAACCTCGTCACCCTCCTCTACGCCTTCGATATCGGTGATGTCAATCATACAACTATCCATACAGATATTGCCTACGGTCTTGGCACGCTTACCACCGACAATCATCTCCCACGCACCATTTCCGAGGTGGCGGTTTAGACCATCGGCATAGCCGACAGGGATTGTTGCAATGCGCCTCTCGCCTACGATTTTGCCATTGCGACCATAACCTACGGTTGCACCATCGCAAAGCGTGCGAATCTGCACTATGCGTGTGCGGAGTGTCGAAACAGGCTCTAACGCCTCGCCTGCGGTGGTCGAGAATCCGTAAAGACCGATGCCCAAGCGACACATATCAAATCGCGCCTCCTCGAATCGCAACATCGCCTCCGAAGCCGCTGCATGGCGTAGTGGGCGGTAGCCGAGCGATGCAGTTATCGCACTACTTATTTCGTCAAATTCGGCTATTTGCTGGTGCGAGAAATCATCTTGTGTGGTGTCATCTGCTACGCAGAGATGTGTGAAAATCGATGCCACACGCACGCTCTGCGCTGCATTGGCAAGCACTCTGCACAACTCGGAAATATCCTCGCGAGAGAAGCCGAGACGGTGCATTCCGCTATCGATTTTCAGATGTATCGGGTAGTTGCGCTCTCCCGCGCGCTCCACTGCCTGCACAAACGAGGCGAGTGAGCGGAACGAGTATATTTCGGGCTCTAACGAGTGTGCAATCATCGTGTCGAAACTTGCATCATCGGCATTCAGTACCACGATAGGCATCGTGATACCGCCCTCGCGCAGAGCAACACCCTCATCGGCAAATGCTACGGCGAGATATGCCATGCCCTGCTTCTGCAACATCTGCGCAACCTCGGTTTCGCCTGCTCCGTAACTCGAAGCCTTGACCATTGCCACAAGGCGTGTCGTGTTGCCAATTTTTGCGCGGAAGTAGTTTATGTTGCGCACCATAGCCTGTAAATCGACCTCCAAAACGGTGGTGTGACTATGCTGCTCCAAGCGGTGCGAGATGCGCTCCAAGCGGCTAGCACGGTTGCCCTTTATCAGAACTGCACAATCGGCTATATTCAACTTTGCGATATTGGATAGAGCCTCCTCTGCCGATGCAAAGAAGAGAGAATCTTCGGCAAACTCGGCACGAGCCTCTATCAACCCCCTGCCGATGCCGACAAAATGGTCTACACCCGCTTCGCGTACCATACGCGCAACCTCGCCATAGATATTTTCATCGCCACTCTGCAAGATATCCGATAGGATAAGCATCGTCTTGCGCTCCCCTGCCACTGAACGCAGATTGTCGAGAGCAATCGACAACGAGTTGAGGTCGGCACTGTACGAATCGTCAATGATTATCGAATTTTCCACCCCCTGCTTAACCTCCAAACGCATCGCTACGGGTTGTAACTGCGAGAGGTCGGGCTGTTCGTAGCCCATAACTGCCATAAATGAAGCCACTATCTCGGCATTGTGTTGCGAAGCCTTGTCCGTCATCTGCGGAACGGTAGCGGTTGTTGCTGCATCAACGAGGTTGCGGTTGTCAAATCGCTTCTCCACAACCTCCGCCAACTCTGCGTATGCCGAGTGGTAGATGATGTCGGCTGCGGTCTGCGCCAAGAGTATCTTCTCGTCAATCTTCTCCTCCAATGATGCGAAGCCCTGCGCGTGTGCATCGCCAATCGAGGAGAATATCACCACATCGGGGGTAATCATTCGGTAGAGGCGATCCATTTCGCCTTTTTGCGAGATTCCAGCCTCGATAATTGCCACATCGTACGAGTTGTCGAGCATCAGCAATGACAACGCCACTCCCAGCTGAGAGTTGTAACTGCGTGGCGAACGGAAAATCTTTGCTTCGCGAGGTGCGCACTGCGCAATCCACTCCTTGATGGTGGTCTTGCCATTCGAGCCGGTAATGCCGACTACGGTGCCGCGGAATTGGTCGCGATGATGTGTCGCCAATGCCTGCAACGCCGAGAGCGAATTTTTGACTACAACGGCTCCGCAGCCCTTCGGAAGGTCTGCTTCGCGCTCCACCATAAAGGCTTTAACACCGCGCTCGGCAACCTCTGCAATATGGTCGTGTGCATCGTGATTCACTCCGCATATCGCCACAAAGAGCGAGTCGGGGGTCAGGGCATACGAACGGCTGTCGGTGGCCACCGACAATACCTCCAAGTCGCAACCCACAAGGCGACCGCCAACAATTTGCGCTATGTTCGACAGATAGTATCTCATCGCTTACTCTTTGAATGTTACTATTGTTATGCCCGAGCCGCCACGGTCAGGGTGGTCATCTACTGCACTCGCTACCTGCGGCAACGAACGGAGATAGCGGCGCACCTCCTCCTTCAATGCTCCCGTGCCCTTGCCGTGCAGAATCGTTACGGTAGAAACGCCCACCATCAACGCATCATCGACCAAGGTCTGCACTCGCTCCAACGCCTCCATAACGCGTTCACCTCGAATATCTATCGAGGAGGTAAAGTTTAGGCGGCGTTGCGAAATGTCGGCAGAAATTACCGTGCGAGGTGTCTCGGGGCGTGTTGCACGCTTAAACTCCGCCGAGGATATAACCTCCAAGCGGGCTGCCTCGACAGTTGTCAATATGGCACCAAATGCCACCTGTGCCTTTTTACCACGCAACTCCTTCACTACACCCACGCCATTCTGCCCCATAAGGCGCACCTTTGCTCCAACCTCCAATGGTAAACTCTTCTTCGCAGGTTGTTGCTGTTCTGCCTTTGGCTCGGCAGGGTTATTCTTGCGCTCCTCGCGTCTCTGCTGACGGCGGCGAAGTCGCTCCATTTCGCGCTCTATGCGCTCGTTACTCTCGGAGTTGTCATTTTCAATCTCCTCGCGGAACTCCTCGAATTCGCGGCGCAGCCACTTGGTCTGCTCCTTCTCCGCCTGCGCCTCGCGAATACCCTTAATCGTATTCTCGATTTGGCGATTAGCCTCCGCAACCAACTCCTTCGCTTGTGCCTTTGCCTCGTGGAGTATGCGGTTGCGCTCCTCGCGAATGGTGGAGAGTTTCTCGCTCAGCACCTGCTCCATCTCCTCGACCTTGCGGTCGGTTTGGCGGATACGCTCACGCTACTGCGCCCAATAGTGCTTGTCGCGTGCCACTTCGCGCAACTGCTTTTCGAGGTCGATATGCTCCGAGCCCGCCTTCTCCTTTGCCGAGGCGATAATATCCTCCGAAAGACCAATCTTGCGGGCTATCTCTATCGCAAACGAACTTCCCGGCTTACCGCACTCCAAGCGGAACAGAGGTCGGATATTCTGCACATCGAACATCATCGCTCCGTTTGTCACCCCTTCGTGATTTGAGGCGTAGTATTTGATGTTCGAGTAGTGGGTGGTGATTACGCCATAACAACCACTCGCCACCAACTTTTCGAGTATCGCCTCGGCAATGGCAGCACCTATTACAGGCTCCGTTCCCGAGCCGAACTCGTCAATCAGCACCATCGTCTTCTGGTCTGCCCCCGCCACCATCGCCTTCATATTGAGGAGGTGCGATGAGTAGGTCGAGAGGTCGTTGTCGATGGATTGTTCGTCACCGATGTTTATATATATCTTGTTGAATACGGGCAGTTCACTCGTTTCCGATGCGGTAATCGGGTAACCACATTGAAACATATACTGCAACAAGCCGATAGTCTTCAAGCAGACCGACTTACCACCCGCATTAGGTCCCGAAATTACGAGTATGCGTTTCGTCTCGTCCAACTTGGCATCGAGAGGAACGATAACGCGCTTCTGTCGTTTGAGCGACTGCGAGAGGAGAGGGTGTTTTGCCGTACGGAGCACCAAGCGGCTATCCTCCGACATAATTGGTCGCCCTGCACCATTCTCGATAGCCCAACGAGCCTTTGCGCGTACGGCATCTACCACCGCCATAAACTCCTCGGTGCGCTCCACATCTTTGATATCGGCGCGTACAACATCGGTAAAGGCGGTCAATATGCGGACTATCTCCCTGCGCTCCTCGTACTCCAATTCGCGCAACATATTGTTCAATTCCACCACCTCGGCAGGCTCAACATAGAAGGTCTTGCCCGTAGCCGACTCATCGTGGATAAAGCCGTTGAGTTTGCGTTTATTTGCCGCTGTAACGGGAATTACGGCACGCCCCTCGCGAATCGAAATCGAGGCATCGCTCTCGACTATGCCACTCGACTTTGCCGACTGTAAAATCGCTTGTAGTCGCTTCGATACCTGCCCCTCGTGGCGGCGAATTTGTGCGCGTATCTGTCGCAACTCCTCCGATGCACCATCACGAACAACCCCCTTGTCGTCAATAATGCGGCGAATATCCGCTACGATATTCCACAACGCCTTGACAGGTTTTGCGAGTGCGGTGAGAGTGGGATATTGCTCAGCGTTGCTCTTGTGTAGAAACTGCACAAAGTCGCCAGCCGAAATCAACGCCTTACCCAACTGCACAACCTCTGCCACCTCCAAGAATGTGCCCTCGACCTTTGCCTTCTCGACAATATCGGCAATGTCGTAGAACTCCTCCGTTGGGGCTTCGCGTTCGGAGAGGAGGATTTGTCGCATCTCCTCGGCTAACGAGTGTCGGCGTTCAATCTCTTTGTAAACAGCGGTAAATCCCTCGCCTTCGAGCAGTTCGCGTGCGTGCTGCATTGTACACAATGCAACAACCTGCTCACGAATGGTCGAAAAACCAATCTTTAACTCGAAGTTATCAGGATAGATTACCGGTTTCATTTTGTTTTCTGAACTCTGACCGTGGTTAAGGCGCAACCAAAATAGGGGTTATAGGGGCAATAGGGGTTATAGGGTACGCTTTGACATTAAAAAACGATTTATCGTTTTACCTTTAATTCTCAATTATTTTGCTGCTTTTGCAGCCTTTCTTGCAGCCTTGTCCGCCTGCTTCTCCTCGTAGGTCTTTTTGCCAAAGACAGTTACATTGATGTCACGCTTCGGATTCTCCTTCAAGTCAGCCAACAATACCGACAAATTCTGCGATGCCTGCGCCAACTCTTTGTACAACTTCTCGTCAGATACGAGGTTGCCAATCGAGCCGCTACCGCTGTTAATCTTCGCCAAGAGTGTATTTACCTCTGCGATTGCCTGTGCCAACTTCTCGCCACTCTGCTGCTCGTTCAGTGCGTGAGTTACAGAGTTGATGTCGGTGATAATGCTATCCAACTTTGCACCATTCTGGTTGAGCGTAGCGCAGAAACCATCGATATTGCCGATAATGTTCGATTTCTTCAAATCTGCCATTACTGCGTTGAGGTTGGCAACGGTCTTTGTCAAGTTCTTCGAGTTGTCGTCAATAAGGCTGTCAACGCCCGAAACGGTCTGGTTGAGGTTGTCGAGCAGAGCCGCTACACGAACTTTAATATCGCCCAACTCATTTGCCAAGGTGTCAAACATATCAAGCGTTACACCTGTCTCGATCGAGTCACCATTTTTGAGATACTCGGTAGCCTCGCCGAGTTTAATCTCGATGGACTTGCCACCCATCAAACCTGCGCTGAACATCAACGCCTTCGAGTCGGTCGGGATATCGTAATCCTTGCTCACTGAGAGCACAACATCTACGCCGCCCTGCTCCGTGTTCAACTCTACGCCTGTAACCTGACCAACCTTTACACCATTGATAACCACGGCTGCGGCGTCCTGCAAACCGTTTACCTGCTCGTAGTGAGCCGTATAGTTGCGAGTGCGACCGAATACATCAAGACCGCCCAAAAAACGAATACCTGCCCAAGCAGCAAGCAGTATCACTACTGCATAAATTCCAATCTTTACCTCTTTTTTCATCTTTCGATTATTTTTTATTCAGTTTAATTTTCTTGTCTTTCGAAGGTGGCAATAAATGCCTGCGGAAACTCCTTGCGCACCTCGGCAATATACCTCTGTGCCGTTGCCTTATCGGCAAAATCGCCGTAACAATACTTATATTTCAACGAGCCTGTGCCCTCCAATATCCAAGTCCTGCCCCTGTAACTCTTCAACTCGGGGTGGTTGGTCGGAATAGCCTTTACACTCGCCATAAGTTGTATGGTGTATCGCTTTACGCTGTTTTGAGGCTTCTCAACCTTTGCCTTTGGAGCCTCGGAAACCCTCTCTTGTGCCTTTTTGGGTTGGGTTGTTGTCTGTGCTGCGGCAGCCGAGCCCGAGTCGAGCAACAACGAGCGGCGCACATTCTCGACATACTGCTTTACGGCACGGAATATCGCACCTGCAATCTCCCTCTGTCCCTTCTCCGATGTGATGTGCTTCAAATCGGCAGGGTTGGACATAAAACCTATCTCGGTCAGTACGCTCGGCATATCGGTAGCGTAGAGCACCCTCAAAGGTTGCTTGCGTACTCCTCGGTTGTTGTAGCCGAGTTTTACATACTCCTCCTGTATAAGACGAGCCATCATTTCGCTATACTCGCCGTATGTGAATTGCAGATTTTGAATGTAGGCGCGTACGATGGTTGCCGTCTTTTGGTCGGACATATCGAGCAACTCATCTTTGTTGTTGAGGTAGAGGGCATTCTGATTTACGCGCTGCTCCATCGAGCTCTCACCCATAATCAGCGTCTCGACACCTCGCACCTCGCTATTGCGGTGGGCGTTGGAGTGTATCGAGATAAAGAGGTCGCCATTGTTGCGGTGGGCAATATCGGCACGAGCCTGCAAATCCTCGCCAAGAACTGTCGAGAAGTGTTTGTCGGTCGTGCGCGTATAGACCACCTTTACATCGGGCATATTCTTTTTGATTAGGTCGCCAAGTTTGAGAGCAACCTGCAAATTTATATCCTTTTCGGCGATGCCGTTATATCCTGCACCGGGGAAGCGGGAGCCGCCGTGTCCTGCATCAATGACAATAACTTTCACCCCTTGTGCAACATTTTCTGCGCCAAATCCGTTATAGGGTACAAGCAGTGCAAATGCTACCAAGAGTGGCATTAAAAAGTTGTGTGGAGGTCGAAAGTTTGCCATAAAGTTTGTCATATACACTTTTTTCACTATCTTTACGCGCCGAAAAAACGCGTGCCTGTGCGCATAAGTAGGCAGTTTTAGGCGTTTTTGCCGACTTGTCGGCAAAGTTATGAAAAATTTTGGAATTTTTGAAAAATTTTAGGCTGAAATATCTCGTTTTGTCGATTGTCGCCTTGGCGATGGTCCATGTTGTGCTTGGCTCTGCCACGCCGCGACCTATCGCGGAGCAGGCATTGGAGCAGGTGCGCAAGGGCGACTCGCTTGCGGCTCTGACTCCGACACTTGCCCCTACTGCGGTGAACGATACGGTAAAGCACGAGGTGCGACAATCTCTGCGCCGCAACCGCCGTGTGCGCCGATTGAGCGATACGACCGCTGTCGCTCCGCTGCGCGATACACTCTCCGCGGTCGATAGCCTGCAACGAGACAGCCTTGCAAAGCGCGATAGTGTCTTCTTGAAGCGCGATACTGTTCGTAAAAAGAAGAAGGGCACACCAATCGAGCAGATTATTACGGGAAAGAATACCGACTCGCTCTACTACGATGTTCTCAACAAGAAGGTTTACATCTACAATCAGGGCGATGTCAAGTACGATAATATGGGATTGACTGCCGACTATATGCAGATCAATATGGCAACCAAGGAGATATACGCCTACGGAAAGGCGGACTCGGTTGATGGCAAGTTGAAGAATACCCACCCTGTGTTCAACGAGGGAGGCTCATCGTACACGATGGATACCATAACCTACAACTTCGGCTCGAAGAAGGCGTTTATTCAGGGTGTAGCAACCAAGGAGGGCGATGGTTGGCTGGTCGGCGGACAGATTAAGAAGATGCCGGACAACACCATCAATATCCGTCACGGTAAGTACACCACTTGCGACCATACCGACCACCCGCACTTCTATCTCGCCATGACCAAGGCGAAGGTTATCCCGGGCAAGAAGATTATCACGGGTCCAGCATATTTAGTGATGCACGATGTACCAATCTACTTTGCTTGTATTCCAGAGGGTTTCTTCCCGATAAACCTCGGTCCTAAGTCTGGATTGTTGATGCCATCTTACGGTGAAGACGCCTCGCGAGGATTCTTTATTCGTGGCTTGGGTTACTACTTTATTTTAAGCAAGCATATCGACCTCGCCCTCACGGGAGGTATCTATACGCTCGGCTCGTGGGAGGTCAGTGCCTCCTCGCGATATGCCAAGCGATACAAGTTCCGCGGAAACTTCGACTTCGACTTCTCCTCGATAAAGACGGGAGATAAGGGCGAGCCCGACTACATCAAGCAGAACAACTTCCGCTTCACTTGGACACACTCGCAAGACCCGAAGGCAAACCCCGGCTCGAACTTCTCGGCATCGGTAAACCTCTCTTCGAGTGGCTATTCGAGATACTCGGCAACAACGCTCAACGACATTCTTGCCACACAGACCAACTCCTCGATATCCTACTCGAAGAGTTGGGCAGGTACGCCATTCTCGCTCTCGATGAACTTGTCCGTGTCGCAGAACTCGCAGACGCGACAGTTGGCGGTAACGCTGCCAAATATCGTCTTTAATGTGGCGCGTGTCTATCCGTTCAAGCGCAAAGATGCCATGGGCAAGCAGCGTTGGTACGAGAAGATAGGTTTTACCTACTCGGCAAAACTCACCAACTCGGTAAGTGCCGCGGAGAAGGACCTCTTTACGATGAAGACATTGAAGAGTATGCGTAACGGAGTGGAGCATACACTGCCTATCTCGACCTCGATAAACCTCTTCAAGTATATCAATATCTCGCCATCGTTCAACTACTCGGAGCGTTGGTACTTCTCGCGACAGAATCAGCAGTGGAATCCCGAGACCAATACGGTCGAGACATTGGATCCGGAGTACGGCTTCTACCGCATCTACAACTACAATGCTTCGGTATCGGCAAATACCACGATTTATGGTATGTGGCAGATGAAGCGAAAGACGGCAAAGGTGCAGGCGGTGCGCCATACGATAACTCCGCAGGTTGGCTTCTCGTATGCTCCCGATTTCAGCGACCAGAAGTATGGCTACTACAAGACCGTGCAGACCGACTCGCTCGGAAGTTACAAGGTCTACTCGCCATACTCGAATCAGCCGTATGGTGTGCCGGGTGCGGGACAGCAGATGAATCTCAACTTCTCGCTCTCGCAGTCGCTCGAAATGAAGGTTTTGAGCAAGCGCGACACCTCGGGTGTGAAGAAGGTTAAACTTATCGATGAGTTGCGTATCAGTGGCTCGTATAACTTCCTTGCCGACTCGCTCGGTTTGTCGAATATACCTATCTCGTTCCGTACAACCATCTATGGCAACTTCGGTCTCAACCTCTCGTTCACGCTCGACCCATACGAGGTTACACCGCAAGGAAAGCGTATCAACCAGTTGATGATTAAGCGAGGTCGCCTCGGTCGTGTGACAAGTACGGGTTGGAGTTTCGGCTATACCTTCAAGTCGCGACAGGATAAATCCACCCCTGCGGTGAACGATATCAATACCATACCGCCTGAGTACTTCAATCCATTCTCCGACCCTTACGGACTGATGGACCCGACACTGCGAAGGCACTATATGGCGAGTTCGTACTACGACTTCTCGATACCGTGGAATGTCGGATTTAACTATGTCATAAGTTACGGTATCTCCTATGTGAATAACGGCACTACGGGCTACAAGAAGAATATATCGCAGACGATAGGTTTCAACGGTAGTGTCAATCTGACACCAAAGACGGGTATTACATTCACGACAGGTTTCGATATCCAGAATAGGAAATTGACCACCACTTCGATATCGATAACGCGCGACCTGCACTGTTGGCAGATGTCGTTTATATGGATACCGTTCGGAATGCACCGCAGTTGGAGTTTCAATATCGGAGTTAAGGCGGCATCGTTGGCAGACTTGAAGTACGATAAGAGTCAATCGATGTACGACAATCTCTTCTAACCCTCGTGGCGAGGAGCGGGAACGGTACATCTTTTGTGCAACTATAACAACAAGAAACGATAAAATTAAGAGATATGACAAAGAAAACAGCAGAAAATCAGGTTGTTGAGGAGAAAGAGGGATTTGTAGATGGCGAGGGCTACCCAAATTGCGAGGGTGAGCCTTGTGCCAATATGGCAGAAGAGGAGCAGCCAAATACTGACACAGTGACAGAGGAGATAAACCCTGCTGAGGAGCAGACCGAGGAGGAGGCTCCAAAGGCGGAGGAGATAGATTGGAAAGACCGCTATATCCGTTTGCAGGCGGAGTTCGACAACTTCCGCAAGCGTACTTTGCGCGAGAAGATGGCTCTTATCGAGTCGGGTGGTAGCGATGTCTGGAAGGCGGTGTTGCCTGTGCTTGACGATATGGAGCGTGCCATTGCCGCTTCGGAGAAGAGCGAGGATATCGCGGCTCTGCGCGAGGGTGAGCGACTTATCTACAACAAGTTTGTCGATATTATGCGACAGAAGGGTGTTGTGGAGATTGAGGCTCTCGACACGGAGTTTAACCCCGATTTGCACGAGGCCGTAGCCCGTTTTGCTGCGGGCGAGGAGAAGTCGGGCAAGGTTATCGATGTAGTACAGCGTGGCTACAAGCAGGGTGAGCAGGTGCTTCGCTATACAAAAGTTGTAGTAGGAGAGTAAACAAGTATTAATTGATAATTGACAATTGATAATGGATAATTAGTGGTAAAAACGATAAATCGTTTTTGATTTATTATATTTATCATAAAAAATACCTTAAATTCTCAATTCTCAATTTTCAATTTTCAATTATAAAAGGATTATGGCAGAAAAGAGAGATTACTACGAGGTGTTGGGCGTTGAGAAGAACGCCAATGCCGATGAGATAAAAAAGGCGTACCGCAAGGCTGCGATTAAGTACCACCCCGACAAAAATCCTGGCGATAAGGAGGCGGAGGAGAAGTTTAAGGAGGCAGCCGAGGCGTACGATGTATTGTCGAACGAGGAGAAGCGTGCCCGCTACGACCGCTTTGGTCATGCAGGTATGTCGGGTGCTGCGGGAGCAGGTGGTTTCGGTGGCGGCTTCGGTGGCGGCGGCTTCACTATGGAGGATATATTCTCGCAGTTTGGCGATATCTTCGGAGGTCACTTTGGCGGTGGCTTCGGCGGCGGTTTTGGTGGCGGTGCGCGTGGCGGTCGCTCGGTAAACCGTGGCTCGGATATCCGTGTACGCATCAAACTCACACTCGCCGAGATTGCCAACGGCACAACCAAGAAAATTAAGGTTAATAAGTATATCGCCTGCGACAAGTGCGGCGGCAATGGTGCAAAAGATGCCTCTTCGTACTCGACCTGTTCGAATTGTGGTGGCTCGGGATATGTTGTTACGGTGCAAAATACCTTCTTCGGTCGTATGCAGTCGCAGACGGTTTGCCCGACTTGCGGTGGCGAGGGTAAGGTTATCACCGCCAAGTGCGACAAGTGCGGTGGCGAGGGCTATATCCGTGGCTCGGAGGTTATCGAGATAAATGTGCCTGCGGGCGTTGGTGAGGGTATGGCTCTGACCGTTTCGGGCAAGGGCAATGCTGCACGCCATGGCGGTATCAATGGCGACCTGATTGTCGTTATCGAGGAGGAGCACAACCCTGAGTTGCTGCGCGATGGTAACAACCTTATCCATAACCTCAACATTACGGTTACTACTGCAATTCTTGGTGGTGAGGTCGAGGTGCCGACCATCGAGGGCAAGGCGAAGATTAAAATTGCCGCAGGAACGCACGCCGGTAAGGTGTTGCGTTTGCGTGGCAAGGGCTTGCCTGATGTAAATGGCTACGGTCGTGGAGATATTATGGTTGTGGTGGATATCACTATCCCTACATCGCTCACCTCGGAGGAGAAGGAGTTGGTCAAGAAACTTGCCGACAAACCTCACTTCAAGGAGGCGGAGAGCGTAGAGAACCAGAATATCTTCGAGAGAATGAAGAACTTTTTTAGATAAGTTTAGTCTATGGGACTCTTTTCGCCGGTAAAGAAGCACGCCAATAAGTTTCGTTATATTCCGCGTTACTACGACCCCGAGAAGGAGCGCCGTGAGCAACGCCGCCGCGAACTGCACGGTACATCTTCCGAGCAGGAGGGACAGGAGTATCAGCCGGGGCAGTATATCCGCACACAGCGCGATGCCCGCAGGGCGGCACAGAGCAACGAGAAGGGCGGTCGCAAGATGCCTTCGATGATGTTCTTGATGTTGCTGGCGGTGCTGATTATCTTGGTCTATATGCTCTATCCGCGTATTGTCGATGCCTTTACTACGGCTCGTACATCGCCCGAGAAGCAGGCGGAGCAGGAGATTGAGGAGTTCAACCCATACACACCAATTACGATAGTACCAAACGATTATAAGGAGGAGTAGAGGTGGCAGATTGCATTAAGTTACTACCCGAAATTGTTGCAAACCAAATCAAAGCAGGCGAGGTTGTTGAATCCCCTTCATCGGTGGTGAAGGAGATGATGGAGAACGCCATAGATGCAGGGGCTACCGAGGTTACGGTAAACTTTGTGAATGGCGGTCGCGACCTTGTGCAGATTATCGACAATGGTCGAGGTATGTCACCCATCGATGCGCGTATGGCGTTCGAGTGCCACGCTACGAGCAAGATTACATCGCTTGACGATATCTACGCCCTGCACACCTTTGGCTTCCGCGGTGAGGCACTTTCCTCCATCTCTGCGGTATCGCAGGTGGAACTTATCACCCGTCAGGCGGACTGCGAGGTGGGTACGCAGACCATTATCAATGGTGGCGAGTTCGTGTCGCAAACCCCTATTGCTGCGGAGGTAGGCTCACAGTTCTTGGTGCGAAACCTCTTCTACAACACTCCTGCACGAAGAAAGTTTATCAATAGCAAGGAGTCCTCTTTGTCTTCGGATATCAAACGCGAGTTCCGCCGTGTGGCGCTCTGTCACCCCGAGGTGGCGTGTACGCTTTTGAACAACGAGGCTCCGATATACTCACTGCCCGTATCATCGCTCGTGGAGCGTATTGTGGGCATTATGGGCAATGCCACAAGGCGCAATCTGTTGGAGATAGATGTCGAGACTACTATCGCCAAGGTGAAGGGCTATGTCGGTCGTCCCGAGACGGCCCGCAACAATTCGAGTGAGCAGTATATGTTCGTAAATGGACGCTTCTTCCGTTCGCCATACCTCAACAAGGCTGTAACGAAGGCGTATGAGAAGTTGATACCCGAGAAGGGTTACCCTTCGTTCTTTCTCTATATCGAGGTTGATGCGGAGCGTGTAGATGTGAATGTTCACGCACAAAAGACCGAGGTTAAGTTTGCCGATAACGAGGCTCTGTGGCAGATTTTGAATGCTGCCGTGCGAGAGACACTCGCCAAGAGCGGGGCGATGCCTCTTATCGACTTCGAAACTGAGGAGGTGGTCGATATTCCCGTAGCAACGCGCGGCGTAAGTTATATGGAGCCGCGCGCTACGACCAAGGATAACTATAATCCCTTTGCCGAGAACTATGGCTCGGAGGGTGGAACCTCAATGTCGGGCGGTGGCTGGTCGGCAATGCCGAGCATCTCTTCGGAGTTTGACCTCGCCTCGTCAATGGATTTCGGTATGGGTGGCAATAGGGCTGCCGACACCGATTTTGAGTACTTCGAGTCGGGCGAGGAGCAGTCGTTAGGCTTGGAGGTCGAGAGCCGCGAGGAGCCACTGAATATCTCGCTCTGTGGTGGTCGCTACGCAGTGGTGACTTTTGCATCGAAGGTGCTGATGGTCGATTTGGCGCGTGCACGCGAAAGAGTGCTCTACAACCACTACGCCACATCGTTGCAGAGTGGGCAGTCGGTGTCGCAGCAGTTGATGTTCCCCGAGATGCTGACACTTACCGAAGAGGAGTTCGATCTAATCGAGGAGTTTGCGGTGGACTTTGCATCACTCGGCTTCGATATCAAGGCGTGCGAGGGAAATTCGATAGAGGTCTTCGGTATCCCTGCCGATGTGCGCACCGAGCAACTCGATAGAGCGATATACGACCTGTTGCAGAGCCTGAAACTGCCATACTCTCTGGTCGATATGCGCCGTAATGCCTTGGCACAAGCCTTGGCGCACAGCGAGGCTGCGGGGGCAATCTACTTCTCGCAGGAGGAGGCGGAGCGATTGATAACCCGAATACTCGCCGCAGGGGAGAGTTATACACCTTCCGGCAGGCGTATCGTGGTACCTTTTGCCATGACGGATATAAAAAATTTATTTGATTAGACGAGAACTGAGAACTGAGAACTGAGAGCGGAGAACTAAAAAAGAGAACAGCGCACCCTATAACCCCCATTACCCCTATAACCCCTATAATCGCTTGCGTCTTGACAACGCTCGGAGTTCAAAAAACTAAAAAACAGCCAATGGCTAATGGCTAAAAAATATGAGAAATCCCTATTTTAAGACACCCCCTGTGGTGCAAAACCTTATAATCGCCAACTGCGTAATCTACTTGGCGGTATCGTTGATACCCGCAGTGCACCACTTTTGCGCGGAGTATCTGCAACTTTGGTGGACAAACTCACCATATTCACCACCATTTCATAGTTATCAATTTGTCACCTATATGTTCTTGCATGGTGGCTTCGGACACCTCTTCTCGAATATGTTTGCGTTGTGGATGTTCGGTCGCACCTTGGAGTACGAACTCGGCTCGAAACGCTTCCTTATATATTATATGGTATGCGGTGTCGGTGCTGCTCTGATACAGATTGGTATCGCAACATTGCTGGGCGAAAACCTCACTCTGCTCGGTGCCTCGGGTGCCGTTATGGGATTGTTACTGGCATTTGGCGTTATGCACCCCAACAATCAGATATATATTATGCCGCTGCCATTTCCGATTAAGGCGAAGTGGTTTGTTCTCGGCTATGCCGTGTTGGAGATAGCACTCGGCTGGTCGGGCGTGAATACGGGAGTTGCACACTTTGCCCATGTGGGAGGTATGTTGTGGGGCTTGGCTCTGCTGCTTCTGTGGCGCAAACAACGAAAGATATTCTTCTAAGAGATGGCGGACTTCTATACCAACAGCATAAGCCGAGGCAGAAAACGCAAAAAGAGATCGTACACTTTCAAGGGTACGATGCTCCTTCTGCTCGATATTGTGGCAACATTGGCGATGTTGCTACTTCTCTTTTGTACCGTTACAACCATCGTGTGCCAATATATCTCGCCCGAAAAGAGTGGTCTCCTCTCGATTATAGTACTTGGTGCCCCGATTGTATATCTGCTCGATATTGTAGTGATGTTCTACTGGGTGGTGCGTTGGCGTTGGTACCGCGCTACGGTGATGATAGCGGCGGTGGTGCTGGGACTATTCTACCTGTCGCGATACTACAAGATAGATATCGACCGCCACTACGACACCTCGTACCGAGAGCATAGATACACCAAGGTTATGACCTACAATGTTCGCGAGGGCAAGCGCGAGGGGCTTGTGCCGTATATTGAGAAGCATCGTCCCGACATTATCTGCGTGCAGGAGATGACAATCGGCAGCGACAACTGGAATGCCCTGACCGAACACTACAAGACGACCTACATACCGCAGACGGCTACGGGCGGCAATCAGATATTGACAAAGCACAGAATTATACGGGGTGGCAATATCGCAGACCTGCCGCGTAAATGCGCTGTATGGGCAGATTTGAAGGTCAAAGATGACACGGTGAGGGTTGTGAGCCTCCACCTGCAATCGACCACCATTCGTCCCGAGGATACCCGCTTCCTCGAACAGCACGAGTATATCGCCGACAAGGAGCGCGAGAGCAAACTGCGTAGCATCGTAAAGCGATTGGTGGAGAATAACCGCAAGCGTGCTGTCGAGGCGGAGAAGATTGCCGACTTCTTGGAGAGTTCGCCATATACGACAATTGTCTGCGGCGACTTCAACGATGTGCCGCTATCCTACACCTATAATCGTATTGCGAGGGGGTTAGATGACACCTTCTCGAAGATGGCGGAGGGCATTGCCTATACCTTCGACACAAAGTATCGACTGTTGCGTATAGATAATATATTGGTATCGCCATCGGTCGAGGTGGTGTCGTACGAGGTGGATAACGAGGCGACCTTCTCGGACCATTATCCTGTAATTTCGAGAGTTAATTTAACCAAAAGATAGTTACAAATATGGTTGTAGATGCAATTAAGAATGTGGAGTTGTACTATTCACTCTCTCCGCGTATCAAGCAGGCGTTCGACTGGCTTGCCAAGACCGATGTGTCGGCATTGAGCGCAGGTCGTCACGATATCGATGGCGACAACCTCTTCGTAAATGTTATGGATATCGAGTTGAAACCGCGTTGCGAGGCAGCACTCGAAGTGCACGACCGCTATATCGATATTCAGATTATGGTTGGCGATACGGAGGAGTATGGTTGGAGTGAGCGATGCGACTGCTACGCGCCACGCGAGGAGTTCAATCGCGAACGCGATGTACAGTTCTTTACCGATGCACCACAGACCTTCTTCTCGCTGAACGAGCGTCAGTTTGCGATATTCTTCCCCGAAGATGCACATGCTCCAATGCTTGGCGAGGGCAGAGTCCGCAAGTTGATATTCAAACTTCGTATAGAGTAGTTGGTGCCTCCTTCGCCCACTTTTGTGATTGCGAATGTGAACAATCTCTGCATATTTTGTATCGATAACTATTTATGGACTTCAAACTTGTATCGGACTACGCCCCAATGGGCGACCAACCCGAAGCGATAGATAAGTTGGTGGCACACCTGCAACAGGGTGTTCCCGCCGCTACGCTACATGGTGTTACGGGCTCGGGTAAGACCTTTACGATGGCGAATGTCATCGCAAAGTTGAATCGTCCTGTGCTTGTTTTGAGCCATAACAAAACCCTCGCTGCGCAACTTTATAGCGAGTTCAAGAGTTTCTTCCCCGAGAATGCGGTGGAGTACTTCGTGTCGTACTACGACTACTACCAGCCAGAGGCTTATATCCCTTCGACCGATACCTACATCGAAAAGGACCTCGCCATAAATGCCGAGATTGACCGCATGCGCCTCTCGGCAACCTACTCGCTGCTTTCGGGCAGGCGCGATGTTATTGTTGTGGCAAGTGTGTCTTGTATATATGGTATAGGCAACCCCGCCGACTTCCACAGCACAATGATACAGTTGAAGGTGGGCGATGTGATGGCTATGAAGCACCTGATGTATCGCCTTGTCGAGATACTCTACACTCGCGTTGAGGGCGACTTGGAGGCTTCGACCTTCCGCGTTAAGGGCGATACGATAACAATCCGCTCCTCGGTGGGAAACCACTGTTACCGCATAACATTCTTCGATGACGAGATTGAGGAAATTAGCCTGATTGATGCCGATACGGGGCAACGACTCGATAGTTTGGAGCAGGTCAATATCTATCCTGCCAACCTCTTCGTGCCGAGCAAGGCGCGTATCGAGCAGGCGGTGCTGAATATAGAGGCTGACCTCGAAAAGCAGATAGAGTTCTTCGAGAAAGAGGGGCGCGAGGTTGAGGCGAAGCGCATCGAGCAGCGCGTTAATTACGACCTCGAAATGATACGCGAGTTGGGATATTGCTCTGGTATTGAGAACTACTCGCGCTACTTCGATGGTCGCGCTCCCGGTATGCGCCCGTTCTGCCTGCTGGACTACTTCCCCGAAGATGCCCTCTTTATAATTGACGAGAGCCATGTTACCATTCCGCAGGTGCGCGGAATGTTCGGTGGCGACCGCTCCCGCAAGGAGAATCTGGTGGAGTATGGCTTCCGCCTGCCTGCGGCACGCGATAACAGACCTCTGCGCTTCGAGGAGTTCGAGATGTTGCAGGGGCAGACGATATATGTGAGTGCTACACCTGCGCAGTATGAGTTGGCGCGTAGCGAGGAGAGTGTGGTTGAACAGTTTATCCGCCCTACGGGAATTATCGACCCTGCGTTGAAGGTGTGCGACTCTACACGACAGATAGACCGCCTGATGGAGGATATCGAGGAGTGCGTGAAGCGGGGCGAGAAGATGATTGTCACGACCATCTCGAAGCGTATGTGCGAGGAGGTCTCGGCATATCTCGAAAAGATGGGTGTGCGTAGCCGCTATATACACTCCGACCTCGACACATTGGAACGAGTGCAGATTATCGAGGATATGCACGCCGATTTGTTCGATGTGTTGTGCGGTGTAAACCTTTTGCGCGAGGGTATCGACCTGCCAGAGGTGTCACAGGTATCGATTTTCGATGCCGACAAGAATGGTTATTTGCGAAACTATACCGCCATGACACAGGTTGCAGGTCGTGCTGCGCGACATGCACAGGGCAGGGTTGTACTTTATGGAACAACCTGCACCGAGGCTATGCGCCGTACGGTTGAGGATAGTAATCGCCGCCGCGAAAGACAGATTCGATATAATATCGAACATGGTATAATGCCTCGACAGGCAAGGCGCAATTCGGCACAGCCGAGTCCGTTGCTTGATAGCAGTATAGATGGCAAGGGAGTGGTTAGCGACATGGTGGCGCGCTACGATGCTAATGCGTTGGCAGCGAGCGTAGTAGCCGATACGGGAGCGCAGTATAATGTGGGTACAAATATAGATGCCTTGATTGAGCAGGCTCGTAATGATATGGAACGGGCAGCCAAATCTTTGGACTTTATCGCCGCCGCCCGCTATCGCGACAGAATGTACGAATTGCAGGAGATAAAGCAAGAACAAATCAACCGACACATAATATAGGGCAGACCTTTTGAGTCTGCCCTATGTTTTTGTTATGCGCAAGGTTATTTGGTCAAGCCCATCTGGTCGATCAGTGCCTTGGTTTGTGGCTTGTGACCGCGGAAGTCGATATACAACTTCATCGGGTGCTCCTGACCGCCCGATTGGAGCAGTTTGCGGAATTTCGATGCTGTGGCTTTATCGAATATACCCTTCTCGGTAAAGAGTGAGAAGCCGTCTGCTGCAAGCACCTCTGCCCATTTATATCCATAGTATCCTGCGGCATAGCCTCCCGAGAAGAGGTGTCCGAAGGTTGGCGAGAGAGCCGTACCCTCCACAACAGGAAGAATCTTCGATGGCTCCATAGCCTTATGCTCGAACTCCACAACATCGCCCTCGTATGGAGCAGTGAGTGTATGCCAAGCCATATCGGTCATACCGAACGACACCTGACGAACATTGGCGTAGGCTGCAAGGTAGTTCTTCGCTGCTACCAACTTCTCGATCAACTCCGCAGGCATAGTCTCGCCTGTCTGGTAGTGCTTTGCCCAGAGGTCGAGGTACTCCTTCTCGTATGCCCAATTCTCCAAAATCTGCGATGGCAACTCCACAAAGTCGCGGAATACGCTTGTGCCGTTGAGCGAAGCGTGCTTGCCCTTTGCCAACATACCGTGGCAGGCGTGACCAAACTCGTGGAGGAAGGTTGTAAACTCATCGAAGGTGAGCAACGAAGGGGTGCTCTCGGTTGGCTTTGTGAAGTTCATCACAAGCGACACAAGTGGGCGGGTATCGCCCTCGGCACTGCGGAATTCGGTCATCCACGCTCCGGCACGCTTCGAGTCGCGTGGGAAGAAGTCGAGGTAGAGCATTGCGAGATGTTCGCC